>NZ_JBTOLW010000027.1:0-54266 GCF_054552115.1 Pseudohaliea sp.
ACCCGGGGTTTTTGTGTTGTCCCGGCGGGGCTCACCGCGAAACTCTGGTGTGGTTGCGGGAGGGTGGGGCCGTTCTCTCCCTGTTACGCGTTTGGTGTCTTTCCTTTCCGGCATCCGCCCCTACGGCTTCAGCCCTGGACGTGGCTGCGGCGCGAGGAGTGGGAACGGAGGTAAAGCGCTTGAAGGTCCAGAGGCTACTGTGCCTTTCTGCCAGGAGCTTCAACCAGCCTCTTCCCGCAGCACTGCCAGCGGCGGCGTGTTGACGACCCGCCGGCAGCCCCAGACGCCAAGCGCAGCGATCAGTACGGCGGAACCGACAAGACCCAGGGGCCAGAGCCAGGGCGTGGGCCGGTAGGCCATCTCCAGGACCCGCGTCTGCAGCACCCAGGCGGAGAGCTCCGCGCCGAGCGTGGCGAGGACGCCGGCGAAAAGCCCGAGCGCGGCGAACTCGATTGCCAGGCCGCCGAGTACCAGCCCGCGCCGCGCGCCGAGGGAACGCAGCAGGGCGCTCTCCTGAAGCCGGCTGTCGACGCTCGCCTGCACGCCGGCGACGAGGACAAGCGCGCCGGCGAGGAGGATGATGGCCAGCACCAGCTCGATGGCGGCGCTGACCTGGCGCACGATGCTGCGCAGCTGCGAGAGCACCATATCCATTTCGATCACGCTTACCGTGGGAAACTCGCGCAGCAGCCGGTTGAGAAAGGCCTTGTCGCCGCCGAGGTGAAAACTGGTCATGAAAGTCGCCGGGTAATCGGCCAGCAGTCGCGGCGGGAAGATCATGAAGAAGTTAGGCCGCATGCTCTCCCAGTCCACCGCGCGGAGGCTGGCGACAGTCACCGCAAGCTCGCGGGCACCGATGCGCAGCTCGAGGCGGTCGCCGGGGCCGGCGCCGAGGCGCTCGGCAAACTCCTCCTCCAGCGACACCACGGCGGCGTCGCTGTCGGCGTTCCACCAGCTGCCCGCGAGCAGCTCGTTCCCGGGCGGCGGTGTCGCTGACCAGGTGAAGTTCGCCTCCCGCTGCCCCGGCCCGTCGCCCTCCTCGTCTGCCGGGAGCGGCTCACCGTTCACCGCCATGACCCGGCCGCGGATCATGGGGTAGAGGCCCTCGGAGGCAATACCGTCGGCGCGCAGCCGCCGCTCCACGGCGGCCACCTCTTCGGGGGCGATGTTGAGGATGAAATGATCCGGCGCCTCCGGCGGTAGCTGGGCCTGCCAGCTGTCGATGAGCGAGCTGCGCACCAGGGTCAGGAGCAGCAGCAGCATGATGGCAATTGCGAACATCACCATCTGCAGCGCGTTGCCGGCACCGCGGCGCTGCAGGCTGGCCAGTGCCAGGCGCCAGATGCTGCCCGCGCGCATGCCGGCCAGGCGGCCGCCGCGCAGGAGCAGCAGCGCGCCACCGCCGCCGACGGCAACGGTAAGGGCAAGGCCGGCCAGCACGGCGCCGGTGAGCGCCAGGTCTCGGGAGTACCAGGCCATGAGGCCGCTCACCGCCAGAAGGCCGAGGCCGTAATCGAGCAGGCCGCGCCCCGAGTCCAGGGGTAGGTCCCGGCGCAGTACGCGCAGCGGGCTCGCGCCGGCCAGGCGCCATAGCGGCGGCCAGGCGAAGCAGCCGAGACAGACCAGCGCAGTCACCGCGCCCACCAGCCAGGGGCGCCAGCCGGCGGGGCCCGGGTCGAAGGGCAGCCGCGCTGCCAGCAGATCGAAGGCGAGCGCCTGCAGCAGGAGGCCGGCCAGGCAGCCGGCGACGGTAGCGGCGACGCCGAGGAGCGCGAAGCTGCCGCCGTAGAGACGCCCGACGTAGCCGCTGGTAGCACCCAGGCTCTTCATGATCGCCACGTAGTCGGCATGCCGGGCGCAGAAGCGCCGGGCGGCGAGGGCGATTGCCACGGCGGCGAGCAGCACACCGAGGCTGCCGGCGAGCAGCAGGAAGCGCTCAGCGCGGTCCAGGGCCGAGGCCACGCCGGGTTGCCCCTCCTCCACGGAAAGCAGGCGCTGCCCCGGCGAGCGCTCCCCTTGGAGCCAGTCGCGGAAGGCGGCCACGGCGCCGGGATCACCGGCGAACAGCTGCCGGTAGCGGACCCGGCTGCCGGGCTGGACGACGCCGGTCGCGGGAATATCATCGACGTGCATGAGCACCCGCGGACCCAGACCGAGGAAACTCGCGCCCCGGTCCGGTTCCGTGCGTACGGCCCCGGCGACAGTGAAACGCGCTGCACCGAGCTCAACGCTGGCGCCGGGCTCGATGCCCAGGAGGGCAAAGAGCCGCGAGTCGAGCCAGAGCGCGCCGGGTTCAGGGCCACCAGCGCGGCCGGAAGCGCTGCCGAAGGGCTCGCGACTCGCCGTGAGTTCGCCGCGCAGCGGGTAGCCCCCGGAAACCGCCTTGACCGCTCCCAGGGCCATCGCCTCGTCACCGGCGCTTACCATGCTGGTGAAGGTCAGCACCCGGGCCGTGCGCAGGCCGCGGTCCGCGGCCTCCTCGAGCCAGTGCGCCGGCAGCGGCTGGCTGGCCTGCACGACGAGATCGGCGGCGAGGAAGCGGTGGCTCTCCTGGGCGAGGGCCCCCTGGAGACGCGCCGTGAAGGCGCTGATGCCCGTGACCACGGCCACCGCGAGAACCAGGGCGGCGAGCAGCACGCCGAGTTCACCGCCGCGCCAGTCGCGGGCGAGGAGCCGCAGGGCGCTGCCCCCGGGTCGCAGGGACGATTTCACGCTTCCTCGAGCTCCCCGGCCGTCATGCGCAGGCAACGCTCGCAGCGCGCCGCCAGCCCTTCATCGTGGGTGACCAGGACCAGGGTCGTGCCCTCCTCCCGGTTGAGCGCGAACAGCAGGTCGACAATGCGCTCGCCGGTCGCCGTGTCGAGGTTGCCCGTCGGCTCGTCGGCGAAAAGAATGTGCGGTTCCGCGGCGAAGGCGCGGGCAATGGCCACCCGCTGCTGCTCGCCGCCGGAAAGCTGGCGCGGATAGTGTCCCGCTCGCTCGCCGAGCCCGACGCGCTCAAGGTAGCGACCGGCGCGATCGGCTGCCTCGCCGTCGCCGCGCAGCTCGAGGGGCAGCATGGCGTTCTCCAGTGCAGTGAGCGCCGGCAGCAGCTGGAAGGACTGGAAGACAAAACCGATCTCACGGGCGCGCAGGAGCGCGCGGCCGTCTTCGTCGAGCCGGTCCAGGGCGACATTACCGATCTCGATGCTGCCCTCGCTGGCGAGGTCCAGGCCGGCAAGCAGCCCGAGCAGGGTGGATTTCCCGGAGCCGGACGCACCGATGATGGCCACCGTCTCGCCCGACTTGATTTCGAGGTCGATGCCTTTCAGTATCTCGAGTTCCCCGCCCGCTACAGGGACCCGCTTGCGAAGCGCGCGCGCCGTGATCATCCGTTTCTCCTTGTTCCGCGATTTACGCCGGCTGGCCGCCGCCGGATTGTTGCTGCTGGCGGCTATGACAGGCGCCGCGGCCGTCGAGGACGCAGGCAGTACCGGCGACGGGCGGCGCCTGCTCGTGCTGGGCGATAGTATCAGCGCCGCTTACGGGCTGTCCCTCGAGGAAGGCTGGGTCGCCCTCGCCGGGGCCGCCCTCGCGGAGCGCGGGCTGCCCGTCGAGATCATCAACGCGAGTATCAGCGGCGAAACCAGCGCGGGCGGCCGCCGGCGTCTGCCGGCGCTGCTCGAGGCCCACGATCCCGACGCCGTGGTCATCGAGCTCGGTGGCAACGACGGCCTGCGCGGCTACCCGGTAGACCAGCTTCGGCGCAACCTGGCGGCGATGGCCGGGGCCGCGCAGGCCAGTGGCGCCCGTGTCCTCCTGCTGCCCATGGAGATTCCGCCGAACTACGGCCCCCGCTACGCGGGCGCCTTTCGCGACAGTTTTATCCGGGTGGCCGAGGAAACCGGAGCCACCCTCGGCCCCTTCCCCCTCGAGAGCGTGGCGACGGATCCCGCCCTGATGCAGCCAGACGGCATCCACCCGACCGCCGCCGCGCAGCCGCTCATCGTCGAGACCCTGCTCCCGGCCCTGGCGGCGGTACTGCGCCCATGAGCCTGCGCGAGCAAAGCCCGCTGCAGCAGCGGCTGTACACGATCGTGTTCGGTACCGAGACGCCGGCGGGAAAGTGGTTCGATATCGCCCTGATCACGGTGATCCTGGTCAGCGTGACGGTGATCATCCTCGACTCCATGCCCGATTACCACGCGCGCTACGGGGACCTGTTCCACGATATCGAATGGGGTTTCACGCTGCTGTTCACCGCGGAGTACCTGCTGCGCATCTGGATTGCGCAGAACCGCCGGGCCTACCTGCTCAGCGTCTACGGCGTCATCGACCTCCTGTCGATCCTGCCCACCTACCTCGCCCTGCTCATGCCGCAGACGGCCCCGCTGCTCATCATCCGCCTGCTGCGGGTCCTGCGGGTCTTCCGGGTGCTGCGCCTCTTCGCCTATCTCAACGAGGCCAACCAGGTCGCCGGGGCCCTGCGCCAGTCGGCGCGGCAGATCTTCGTGTTCTTCGCCATGGTCGTCACCACCATGGTGATCTTCGGCTGCCTTCTCTATGTCATCGAGGGGCCCGGAAACGGCTTCGATAACATCCCCGTCAGCATCTACTGGGCCATCGTGACCATCACCACCGTCGGCTACGGGGATGTTGTCCCGGTCACCCCCCTGGGGCGCCTCATCTCGGCCATGGGCATGCTCGTCGGCTACGCGATCATCGCCGTGCCCACGGGCATCTTCACTTCCAAGCTCATGAGCGGCGCTGCCCGCAAGCTCACCGTCAACTGCCCCCAGTGCGCCCGCGCCGGCCACGAGCCCGATGCGCGCCACTGCAAGTACTGCGGCGCTGCCCTGTTCGACGAGAAGGACTGAGCTGAAAACAGTCTTTCAGCCATTCCCGGGGTGAGCCCGGGATACTGCTCTCAGTCGCTCCCCGATACACGCTTTGTGAGAGCAGTATCCCGGCCTCACCCCTAGCGCCTCATGAACTTCCAAAACGCTCAATTTTCCTGAGGCGGTAGGGGCGGCTGCCGGGGGATGGCCCCACCAAGCGTGTATCGGGGAGCGACCCGGCCAGGCTAGGCTGGGCGCATCCCCCGGCAGTCCGCCCGGAACACTACCCCAGGCGCGGTTCGAACAGCCTCTGACCGAGCACGGCCGGGGCTCTCGCCCCCTGTCGCCGATTCTGGTAGCTTCGACAGCAGCTTCACATAACGATAAGCCACAAGGAGCATCGCCATGCGCAACCGCACCCTTCCGCTGTGGGTCGCCGCCGGCACCGCGCTGCTGGCCCAGCACCCGGCCCTCGCCCAGGACCGGCGCCTGGAAGAGGTGATCGTCACCGCCGAGAAGCGGGCGACCACCGTGCAGGATACCCCGATCGCCGTTACCGCCTTCAGCGGGGAGGAGCTCGACCGGGCGCTGATCAACAAGCCCCTGGACATGCAGTTCAACGTCCCGAACATGCTGATGAGCAAGGACAACTTCACCACGGCGCAGATCTCCATCCGCGGCATCGGCAACCTCGCCGTCGGCGCGGCCGCCGACAGCGGCACGGGGATGCACTTCAACGGTGTATACCTGAACAACGGACGCATCTTCGAAAGCGAATTCTTCGACGCCGAGCGTGTGGAGGTGCTGCGCGGGCCCCAGGGCACGCTCTACGGGCGCAACACGACCGCGGGCGTGGTGAACCTGCTTACCCGCAAGCCGGGTGACGAGTTCGGCGGTTTCGTGAACGTCGAGGCCGGCAACTACGCGCACCGCAAGCTGAAAGGGGCGCTCAACATCCCGCTCACGGACCGGCTGGCACAGCGCTTCGCCGTCTTCTACCTGGAGCGCGACGGCTTCGTGGACAACCTGTTCACGGGCCGGGACATGGACGGCCGCGACATGTATTCGCTCCGCTCGTCCACACGCTGGCAGGGAGAGCGCACGGACGCCACGCTCACCATCCAGTACTTCGAGGAGGATTCGGACCGGATGCGCGGCAGCGCCCAGCGCTGCCTGAGGGACCCGGAGGGGGTGCTCGGCTGCCTGCCCACCGGGCTCGCGAATCAGCGGCCGCACAGTGGCGCCACGGTAGCCGGGTTCCTCGTCACCAACCTCGTGGCACCGCTCACGGGCCTGTCCTTCCCCGAGGACGACTTCGTCAACTCGCCGTTCTCCGAGGACCCGCGGGAGCAGTACCTCGATTTCACGCCGGTCTACCAGGTGGAGGACACGGTGATCTCCCTGGAGATCGACCACGACATCGGCGACCTGACCCTGAGCTCCGTCACGGGTTACCACCAGTCGGATTTCAGCGCGCGCAATGACTACGACTTCACGGTGGCCTCGGAACCCTGGCCCGTAGCGGTGACCGTGGACCGCGGCCCGGACGGCCCGATCACCGTTGACCGCGCCTACTCGACGGACCGCTCCACCACCAGGCCCGAGCAATGGAGCCAGGAACTGCGCCTGGCGTCGAACAGCGACGGACCCTGGAATTTCATGGTCGGTGGCTTCTATCTCGACTACGAGTCCGACGTGCACTATTACGTCTACTCCGCGGCCCTGGAACTGTTCGGCAGCATCGCCGGCATCCCACCGGAGCAGCGCCTGTTCGACAACGACACGCAGGACTACCGGCTCGAAACCTGGGCGGCTTTCGGCGAACTCTACTGGCAGGCGCGAGACGACCTCCTCGTGACCCTTGGCCTGCGCTACACGGAGGAGGAAAAATCCTCGCGGCAGCGCACCGTCTACCTCAACTTTCTCAGCGACCCGACGCAGCCCGGCGGCGACTACGACAGCTTCGGTGGCAGCTGGGAGGAGCCGACAGGCAAGCTCAACGTGACCTGGGATGTGAACGACGATGTGATGACTTATGCGACGCTCTCGCGCAGCTATAAAAGTGGCGGCTTCAACCCCATCGCTGCCGAGTCCCCCCTGCTCGCGCAGGATCCCTCCCTCGCCACCTTCGACCCGGAGTACATCAACAGCCTGGAACTGGGCGCCAAGACCCGCCTCTTCGACAATACGCTGCAGGCGAACCTGACCTGGTTCTACTATGATTACGAGGGTTTGCAGATCTCGAAGATCACCAACCAGACTTCCCTCAACGAGAACTTCGATGCGACGATCCAGGGCTTCGAGGGCGAGTTCATCTGGGTGCCGGACCAGCACTGGCGCGTCAGCGCAAACCTGGCCTGGCTCGACAGCGAGCTCGACGGCGGCAGCAGTCTCGATCCGGCAGATATCAATGGCCTCGGCACCACGGAGAACATCATTTCCACCCCCAACGCCAACGTCTACGTCGGCCCGGGCTGCCCCGGGGGCGCGGCGCCCTGCGCGGGCATCGAGCAGGAACTCGACGGCAACACGCTGCCCAACGCGCCGGAGTTTTCCGTCAACCTCGGTATCGCCTACCGCTGGCAACTCGGGGGCGGCATGGACCTGGTCGCAGCGACGAACTACTACTGGCAGGACGAGTTCTACACCCGGGTGTTCAATACCGGCAATGACGTCGTCGATGCCTGGGACGTGTGGAACGCGACGGTGACCCTGCACGGAGCGGACGGCCGCTGGTTCGCCGAACTCTGGGGGCGCAACCTCAAGGACGACGACTTCGTCACGGGCCAGTACCTGGGTGACCAGAACGTGGGCCTGGCGACCAACCAGTTCCTTCTGGAGCCCCGCACCTGGGGCATGACCCTGGGTTATCGTTTCTGAAGGGGCACGGCCCGGTCAGCGCTACTGCGTAGCCGCGATGAAGTCACCGAGCAGGCGGAACTCCGCCTGCCGGGGTGACTTGCGCCGCCAGAGCAGGCCGATCTGCCGCTCGACCCCCGGTTCGTCGAAGGCGCGCACGACGATGTCGGTACTTGCCAGCAGGTTCGCCTCGAGGGCCATGCGCGGCAGGAGCGTCACACCGATGCCATTCGCGACCATCTGCACGATCGTGTTCAGGCTCGTCGCCTGGTAGGGAACGCTCACGTCAGCGTCGCGCAGCTTGCAGGCCTCGAGGGCATGCTCGCGCAGGCAGTGACCATCCTCCAGGAGGAGCAGGTCCGTGCCGCGCAGGGCCCCCGTGTGCAGCGGTGTCGCCTCCGCCAGCGGGTGCGACGCCGGGCAGGCGAGAAGAAACTCGTCGGCGAAGAGCGGCCGCTCTTCCACCCCGTGCGCCGGGAACGGCAGCGCCAGCAGCAGGACATCGAGTTCGCCGCGGTTCAGGGCGTCAACCAGGTGCTCGGAAAGGTCCTCGCGGATGAACAGGCGGAACTCCGGGTAGGTCTCGCGCAGTTCCCGAAGCAGCGCCGGCAGGATGAAGGGCGCGATGGTCGGTATCACGCCGAGCCGCATGGCGCCGGCAAACGGCTCGGCCGCGGCACGGCAGGAGGCGACGATATCCTCGACGGCCAGGAGCACGTTGTTGGCCCGTGCGACCACGTCCCCGCCGAGGACGGTGAGCAGTACCTGGCGGTTGCTGCGCTCCACCAGGGGCGCGCCCAGCGTGTCCTCGAGTTCGGCGATGCCGGCACTGAGCGTGGACTGGGAGACATGGCAGGCGCGCGCCGCGTGGCCGAAGTGCCCGTGCTCGGCCACGGCGCAGAGGTAGCGCAGCTGTTTCAGGGTGGGCTGGCGGCTCATGGAAACACTCGCAAATGCGATCGATTCCATCGAATAATCCCAGCAATTTTTTTTAATTGCCAGAACCCGCTCCCTCCACTAGCTTGAACAGGCTGCCGCCGCAGGGTGGCACCCGCACCCGCAGATACCGCTAACAAACGGGAAACCGGTCAACGCAAGGAGAAGCACTATGTCGCTCAAGGGAAGCAAAACGGAACAGAACCTGAAGGACGCCTTTGCCGGCGAGTCCCAGGCCAACCGCCGCTACCTCTACTTCGCCGCCAAGGCCGACGTCGAGGGCTACAATGACGTGGCAGCCGTCTTCCGCTCCACTGCCGAAGGCGAGACCGGTCACGCGCACGGGCACCTCGAGTACCTCGAGGAAGTCGGTGACCCGGCAACCGGCCTGCCCATCGGCGGCACCGCCGAGAACCTGAAAGCCGCAATCGCCGGCGAGACCCACGAGTACACCGACATGTACCCGGGCATGGCGAAGACAGCCCGGGACGAGGGCTTCGACGAGATTGCAGACTGGATGGAAACGCTGGCGAAGGCCGAGCGCAGCCACGCCAACCGCTTCCAGAAGGCTCTCGATACCCTCGACGCCTGACCGGGGCGCGCCCCGCGCGAGCGGGCTCGACCACCGCGGGGCCGCCCCTGGCGGCCCCGCGTCGTTACGACTACCCCGGGAAATGGAAGCGAGGGAGGACAAGCTCCATGCGTGAAGGCAGCCTGGAGGCACCAACCCGGCACCCCATCGCCTGGAAGAGCGAGGCTTTCTGGGACCGCGAGGAACTCAACGAGGAGCTCGAGCGAGTCTACGATATCTGCCACGGGTGCCGTCGCTGCGTGAGCCTCTGCGACGCGTTCCCAACGCTCTTCGACCTCGTCGACGACTCGGACACCCTGGAAGTGGATGGCGTCGACAAGGCCGATTACAACAAGGTCGTGGATCAGTGCTATCTCTGTGACCTCTGCTACATGACCAAGTGCCCCTACGTGCCCCCGCACGAGTGGAACGTGGATTTCCCCCACCTCATGCTTCGCGCGAAGGCCGTGAATTTCCGCGAGCACGGAGCGGGGTTCCGGGACCGGACGCTCACGAGCACTGACAAGGTCTTCGCCGCGGCGACGATTCCGCTGGTGGATGTCACCGTGAACACGCTGAACGGCAGCAGCGGTTTCCGCAGGGCGCTCGACAAGACCCTGGGCATCCACCACGAAGCGCCGCTGCCGCCCTTTCACAGCAACACCCTGCGCAAGCGCGCGAAAGGCCTGCGCCAGGACATCACGCCGGCGCCGGTCGGCGAGACCCGGGGCAAGGTGGCGCTCTACGCCACCTGCTACGGCAATGCCAACACCCCGGAAGTCGGCGAGGACTTCATCGAGGTTTTCCAGCACAACGGCATAGCCATTGATCTCGTGCCGAAGGAGAAGTGCTGCGGCATGCCCAGGCTCGAGCTGGGCGACCTCGACGCCGTGGACAAGCTCAAGCAGGCGAACATCCCTGTACTCGCGGCCCTGGTCGACCAGGGCTATGACCTCACGGCTCCGATCCCCTCCTGCGTCCTCATGTACAAGCAGGAGTTGCCGCTCATGTACCCGGACGACCCGCTGGTGCAGAAGGTGAAGGATGCCTTCTATGACCCCTTCGAGTATCTCTGGCTGCGCCACAAGGGTGGCGCCCTGAAAACGAACTTTCCCAACGCCATCGGCAAGGTCGCCTACCAGGTCGCCTGCCACCAGCGGGTACAGAACATCGGTCTGAAGACCCGTGACGTGCTCGGTCTCGTGCCGGGCACGGAAGTCACGGCCCACGAACGCTGCTCGGGCCACGACGGCACCTACGCCGTGAAAAGCGAAACGCGCGCCAGGTCACTGAAGATCGCCCGGCCGCTGGTACGCAAGGTCGACCAGCAGGAACCGGACCACGTGGCCAGCGACTGCCCCATGGCGGGCACGCAGGTGGCACACCTGTCGGAGAAGGTCGATCACGCCACCCATCCCATGACGCTGCTGCGCATGGCCTACGGTCTGTGATAACTGCGGTGAACTCGATACCCGATTCCCAGGAGGCTGCAATGACAACGCACCTGACCCGCGAGGACCTCTGGTCCCTCGAGCAGTACTCGGAGGAGAGGCCGGCCTTCCGGGCCAGGGTCATGGCGCACAAGAAGACCCGCCAGGTCCCTCTCGGTAACCACGCGCGGCTCTACTTCGAGGACGCGCTGACCATCAAGTACCAGATCCAGGAAATGCTGCGCATCGAGAAGGTCTTCGAGGCCGCCGGCATTCTCGAAGAGCTCGAGGCGTACAATCCGCTGATCCCGGACGGCCACAACTGGAAGGCCACGTTCATGATCGAGTACGAGGATCCGGCCGAGCGGGCGCTGCGCCTCGGCGAGATGATCGGCATCGAGGACAAGGTGTGGCTGCGGGTCGGCGACAACGAGCGTGTCTACCCGATCGCCGACGAGGACCTGGAGCGGGACACTGCGGACAAGACGTCCTCCGTTCACTTCCTGCGTTTCGAGCTGACACCTCCCATGATCGCAGCAGCGCAGAACGGCGACCCGATCAGCGCCGGTATCGATCACCCGGCCTACCCGGTCGAGGGCAGCCCGGTCGACGACGCCGTGCGTGCGTCCCTGGTGAATGATCTGGCCAGCGCCCGGGTCCACTGAGGCTGCCAGCGGCGATGGAACTGGTCGTTTTCGACCTCGACGGCACGCTCCTGAACCGGGAGTCGGCGATTTCGGACTACACACGGGAAACGCTCCAGCTTCTCTCGGCAGCCGGCATCGCCTATACGGTGGCAACCGGGCGCACGCTTCACGGCGCCCGCGACCTTCTCGAAGGGCACGGCTTTCTCCTGCCGCAGGCTTTCAAGAACGGGGTGGTGATCTACAACCCGGAGCTCGGGCGCTACAGCCACCGGCACCTGCTCACCCAGGACGAGATCCGGCACGTCCTGGAGGCCTTCATCGACCAGTCGATCACCCCCTTCCTCTTCACCATCGAACCCGGCGAACGCCACGCTGTGTACCACGCGCCGCTGCAGACCCGGGCCGAGGAGCGGCTCGCAGACATGTTCCGCGGTGACCGGGACCTGCCCGTACTGCCCCTCAGCAAACTGCCCGCCGACGCGGACATCGCCAACGTCAGCGCCCTGGGCCCGGAGCGCGGTATCCGCGCGGTGGTCGACGCGGTTGCCGACGAACCGGGGCTGGTGGCCTACATGGGCACAGCCATCGAGGACCGGGACCTGTGCTGGGTGGACATCCACCACCACGCCGGCACCAAGGGCGATGCGGTGAGCTGCCTGAAGCAGGAGCTGGGTCTCGAGCGGATCATCTGCTTTGGCGACAGCGACAACGACCTCAGCATGTTCGCCGCTGCCGACGAGGCCTACGCACCGGCCAACGCCAAGGCGGAGGTGCTGGCGGCGGCCAGCGCCGTCATTGGCCATCACGACGAGGACGGCATCGCCCGCTTCCTGCGCGAGCGCTTCGGGCTCGGCTGAGCCCGTCCGAAGTCGCCGCCGGTCACGAGCGCCGGCGGCGGGTCGCGGCGGTCGCCTCGGCAGCCAGCGGGTCCTCCGGCCACGGATGCTTCGGATAGCGCCCGCGCTGTTCGCGCCGGACTGCCTCGTAACCCTCCCGCCAGAACGAGGCCAGGTCCGCCGTGACCTGCAAGGGGCGCCCTGCGGGCGACAGCAGGTGCACCAGCACCGGTACTCGCCCGCCGGCCACGCGCGGCGTCTCGGCACAGCCGAACAGCTCCTGCAGCTTGACGGCCAGCACCGGCACCGCTCCCTGCGTGTAATCGAGGCGCACTTCGCGGCCGGAGGGTACAGGGAGCGTCGCCGGGGCTTCCCGCTCCAGCCGCGCCGCAGCTCCGGCGGGCAGCAGGCCGAAGAGGCAGGCGCGGCTATCCACGGCCCGCAGCTCCTCCAGGCTTCGCGCCGCACCCAGGTAGGGACCCAGCCAGTCTTCCAGGGTCGCCAGCAGCGTCGCATCGGAAAGGTCCGGCCAGCTAGCGGGCGACAGGCGCCGGAGGAAGGCGACGCGGGCACGCCACTGCTCCCCGGCATCATCGAGGCCGAGGGCTTCGATGCCGAGCTCCCGCACCCGCGCCAGCAGCAGCGGTTGCGCCCGCGCCGGTTCCGGCGCCGGCAGCGTGTCGCTCGCCAGCGTCAGCGCGCCCAGCCGGCGCTCCCGGCGGGCCACGGCCCGCTCCTGCGCCGGATCCCAGCGCACTGCCTCGCGCTCGGTCACCAGCGTCGCGAGCGCCGCGCCGAAAGCGGACGGGTCCAGCGGAGCGGCGAGGCGGATCCGGTCCGGTGCGTCCCGCTCTCCCCCGCTCGCGGCGGCGACCGCGAGCCACGGCTCCGCCGCGAGGGGCGCCCCCCCGGGCAGCACCGCCCGCCGCCCGTTCGCGAGCTGGTAGGTCGCCTGGCGATCGCGCGCGATGCGTCGGGCGACGCGCTCCGGGTAGGCCCGGGCCAGGAGCGTCGCGGGGTCGCCGCCGCTGGCGTCCTCGACCCCGAGCAGGGATCGCAGACGCCGCACCTCGCGGCGCACCGCGTGGCGCCAGGCCTTGTCCACGCCTTTCCCGTGCTCCGCGCCGAGCACTGCAAGCAGCTGCCCGAGGTCCTCTCCGGCGCCCGCCGGTGGCCGTTCCTCGAGTAACGCTGCAAGCTCGCAGGCGAGGGCCTGCGCCGGGCCCGGCGGGGCCGTCAGGAGCATGTGGGCCAGGCGCGGATGTACCGGCAGTTCGAGCATGCGCCGGCCGTGATCGGTCAGGCGGCGGCGCCCGTTGGCTACGGCGATGGCACCAAGGCGGGCAAGGAGTTCGCAGGCAGAGGCAAAAGCCGCCGCCGGCGGCGCCTCCAGCCACGGCAACGCACCGGGATCCTCGGCACTCCAGGCAAGGACCTCGAGGGCGAGCGTCGCGAGGTCGGCGTGGCGGATCGGCGGCGATCGCTGCGCCTCGAGGCGATCATGCTGTTCCCGGCTCCAGAGCCGGTAGCAGCGACCCGGACCGATACGCCCGGCACGACCTGCGCGCTGGTCCGCACTGGCCCGGGAAATGCGCCGGGTGAGCAGGCGCCCCATGCCGCTGGCGCGGTCGTAGCGCGGTTCCCGGCAGAGACCGCTGTCGACCACTGCATCCACCGCGGGCAGGGTCAGGCTGGTCTCGGCGATGTCCGTGGCGAGTATGATGCGCCGCTCCCCGCCGGGCGGTGGCGCGAGTACGGCCTGCTGACGCGGCAGGGACAGCCCGCCGTGAAGCGCGAGCGAGGGCCCTGCCCGGGTGCCGAGCGCAGTGGCCACCCGGCGGATCTCCGCCTGCCCGGGCAGGAAGACCAGGGTGTCACCGCTGCCGTCCGCCTGCGCCTGCGCAACCGCGTCCAGGAGGGCCTCGACGGGGAGTTCACCGGGCCTCGCCGGCTGCCCGTAGCGGATATCCACGGGATGGGCGCGGCCCGCGCTGTGCAGGAGCGGGGCGTCGGGAAGCAGTGTGGCAAGGTCCAGGCCCTCGAGGGTGGCCGACATGAGCAGCAGGCGCAGGGGGTCCTCGTCACGGAGCAGCGAACGCGCCTGCAGCAGCATGGCCAGCGCGAGGTCTCCGCCGACGCTGCGCTCGTGGAACTCGTCGAGGATGACCAGCCCCACGTCCTCCAGCGCCGGATCCGCCTGCAGCAGGCGCAGGAAGACGCCATCGGTCACGACCTCGAGGCGCGTGCGTTTCCCCGACCGGCTGTCGCCGCGGACGCGGTAGCCCACCCGCTCGCCGGGGACCTCCCCGAGGCGCCCAGCCAGGAATGCAGCCGCACTGCGGGCAGCAAGGCGCCGGGGCTCCACCAGGAGGATGCGGCGACCGGCGAGCCAGGGGGCCTCGAGGAGATGCAGGGGCACGCGCGTGGTCTTGCCGGCCCCCGGTTCCGCCTGCAGCAGAGCTTCACCCCGTGTGCCAAGGGCACGGGCCAGTTCGTCGAGCATCTCCTCGATGGGCAGTGGACCGTCCCGCTGCCCGGCTTTTCGCTTCATGGTCTTTCCCCGCAGTCCCGGCCGCATGATAGCGGTGAGTCCCCGGAGACCCCAGCGCCCTGCGCCGGCGGGGTAGCCTGCCGGCGGGATTTTGCTATGCTGCGCCCTTTCCCAGCGAGTGGGACGCCGTGCCAGCGCCCGACACCCCCGACCAGCGCCCCGCCCTCCGCCAGCACATCCTCGCCTTCTGCGCCTGCCTGCTGCTCGCCGGCTGCGGCCAGGGGCCGTGGAACAACCCGCATCCGCCGCCCGAGGGCGACAAGCTCACCTACTACTCGGTGATGTCGCCCGCGCCGCCGAAGCATCTCGACCCCGCGATCTCCTACGCCTCGGATGAAGCGCTCTACCTCATGCAAGTGTACGAGCCCCCCCTCGGCTACCACTTCCTGAAGCGGCCCTACGAGCTCGAGCCCCTGGGCGTGGAGGCCATGCCTACGGTCACCTACCTCGACGCGGATGGCGAGCCGCTGCCTGTGGGCCGCGCCGACGAGGCCGCCTACAGCCGCTATCACCTCGCCGTGCGCGCGGACGCCCGCTACCAGCCGCATCCCGCCTTTGCGCTTAGGGAAGACGGCGCGCCGCGCTACCGCTTCGACAACCCGGCCGAGGGCCGCCGCTACCGGCAGATCAGCGACTTCGCACACTCCGGCTCCCGCCCCGTGCGCGCCGAGGACTATGCCTACGCCATCAAGCGCCTCGCCGACCCGGCGGCCGGCTCGCCGATGATCGCGTTTATGGGGCGCTACATCGTCGGCATGGAGGCGCTGACCGCCGAACTCGCAGAGGTGCCGAGAGACGGCTGGCTCGATCTGCGCGACTTCGATCTCGCGGGGGTCGAGGTCCTCGATGAGCGCCACTACACCATCACCATCAACGGGCGCTATCCACAGTTCGTGTACTGGCTCGCCATGCACTTCTTCTCGCCGGTGCCGGCGGAGGTCGATGCCTTCTTCCACAACCCGGGCTTTGCCGAGAGCAACCTCACCCTCGACTGGTGGCCCGTGGGCTCCGGCCCCTTCATGATGGTGAAGAACGACCCGAACAGCGAGATCGTCCTCGAGCGCAACCCGAACTACCACGGCGACGTGTACCCGAGCGCAGGCGCGCCCGGCGATCGGGAGAAGGGCCTCCTCGAGGATGCCGGCAGAACCATTCCCTTCATCGACCGCGCCGAGTTCCGCCTGGAGAAGGCGGTGCTGCCGCTCTGGACCAAGTTCCTCCAGGGCTACTACGACCGCTCCGGCGAGGTCCACGGCAACACCAACAGCGTCTTCGACCGGGCCTTTGTCGTCGGCCCCGAAGGCCTCGAGCTCGCCGACGACCTCGCCGACCATGGCATCACCCTGTCGCCGGACGTGAAGCCCGGGCTCTATTACTACGGCTTCAACATGCGCGACCCGGTACTCGGCGGCTACACGGCGGAGCGGCGCAAGCTGCGCCGGGCGCTGCAGATCGCCTTCGATGTCGAGGAATACCTGAGCATCTTCTACAAGGGCAACGGCTTCGTCGCCCACTCGCCGATACCGCCCGGTATACCGGGTCACAAGAAAGGCGCCGAGGGGATCAACCCCTACACCCATGACTGGGTAGACGGCGAGGCCCGGCGCAAGCCCATCGAGGCGGCGCGCCGGCTGATGGTGGAGGCGGGCTACCCCAACGGGCGCGATGCGCGCACCGGGGAACCGCTGAAGGTCTTCATCGATGTACAGAGCCAGGCCATCTCGACGACGAGCATGAACTGGATCGACCGGGCCTTCTCGCGCATCGGCGTGCAGGTGGAGTTCCGCCCCGCGGACTGGAACCGGACCCGGGAAAAGCTGCTGACGGGCAACACGCAGATCTTCTCCCACGGCTGGCTGGCCGATTACCCGGACCCGGAGAACTTCCTGTTTCTTCTCTACGGCCCGGAGAGTCCACTCCTCTGCAACTGCGACGGCGCCAACAACGCGAGCTACGAGCGGCCCGAATACGACGAGCTCTTCGAAGCCATGCGCATCGAACCGCCGGGGCCGGCACGCGACGCCATGGTGGAACGCATGGTCGACATGTACCGCGAGGATGCGGTCTGGCTCTTCGCCTACTATCCGAAGGATGTCTACCTGAACAATGCCTGGGTGCACAACACGAAACGCCACGGCATCTCCAAGAACACCCTCAAGTACCTGCGCATCGATCCGGAACTTCGCGCCGCGAAGCGGCGGGAATGGAACCAGCCCGTCACCTGGCCGCTCTATGCCGGCACCGGGCTCGTCGTCGCCCTGCTCCTGCCCGGTGTCATCGCCTACCGGCGCCGGCAGCGGGCAACGGCGCGCTAGAAGAGGATCCTACGTGTTTGCCTACATCGTCCGACGCCTGCTCTACGCCATCCCCATTCTCATCGGCGTCAACCTGCTCACCTTCGTGCTGTTCTTCGTGGTCAACTCCCCGGACGACATGGCCGTCTCCCAGCTCGGCGCCAAGTACGTGACGCCGGAGGCGATCGAGAACTGGAAGGCGAAGAACGGCTACGACAAGCCCCTGTTCTACAACGAGGCGGCGGACGGCCTCGGCGCGGTGACAGAAACGATCTTCTTTGCCAAGTCCGTGCGCCTCTTCGCCTTCGATTTCGGCCGCTCGGAGAGCGGCCGCGACATCAGCACGGACGTGCGCCGGCGCATGGGGCCGAGCCTCGCGGTTGCGCTGCCCACCTTCCTTGTCGGCATCGGCGTGAACATCTGCGTGGCCCTGATGGTCGTGATGTTCCACGCGACCCGCCTCGATCGCGCGGCGGTGATCGTGTTCGTGGCCCTCATGTCCATCTCTTATCTTTTCTACATCATCGGCGGCCAGTACCTCGTCGCCAAGACCTGGCGCCTCGTCCCCATCAGCGGCTTCCACATGGACGGCCAGGTGTGGAAGTTCCTGCTGCTGCCCGTCCTGGTGGGCGTGGTCGCCGGTATCGGCGCCGGGGCACGCTGGTACCGCACGCTGTTCCTCGAGGAGGCCAACCAGGACTACGTACGCACGGCTCGCGCCAAGGGTTGCAGCGAGCTGGCAGTGCTGTTCCGGCACATCCTCCCGAACGCCCTCATCCCCATCCTGACCGGGGTGGTCGTGCTCGTGCCCATGCTGTTCATGGGCAGCCTGCTCATCGAGTCCTTCTTCGGCATCCCCGGCCTCGGTTCCTACATGCTCGACGCCATCAACGCCCAGGACTTCGCCATCGTCCGCAGCATGGTCTTCATCGGTTCCATCCTCTACATCGTCGGCCTGATCCTCACCGACATCTCCTACACCTGGGCCGACCCCCGGGTCCGCCTGTCCTAGGAGCTGTCCGATCTCATGAAGCCCGTCATCCTCTGGTCCGACGCCCTCATCTTCCTGCTGGTGGCGGCTCTGGTGCTGTTCTTCTGGCGGCTGCGCCGCGACCCGCAGGCCCGGGAGCGCTGGCGCCAGGTGTTTGCCTCCCGCCTCGGCATGGCCGCCTTCACGGTCATCGTCGCCTACGTCGGCGTCGCCCTGCTCGACTCCCTGCACTTCCGCCGGGCGCTGCCGCCACCGGAGGGCGTCACCACCAAGGAAGTCTTCTACGACAACCAGGTGACCAGCGTGCTGGACACGCTGACCGCGGGCATGGGCGAGCGCTTCGAGCGCACCTACTCCGCGCCCTTCGCCCTGCGCTCCTTCGAGAAACAGACGATGAAGGACGCGGCCGGCAACACGGTGCGCGACTTCCCGCCGCTTC
Organism: Pseudohaliea sp.; assembly: GCF_054552115.1. NCBI lineage: Bacteria > Pseudomonadati > Pseudomonadota > Gammaproteobacteria > Cellvibrionales > Halieaceae > Pseudohaliea > Pseudohaliea sp. Next base: position 18,372 of record NZ_JBTOLW010000027.1, read on the forward strand.
GCCACGCCGGCATGCACGTCGACAACCCCGCGGACAAGTGGGCCGACGTGGCCCGCAGGAGCACCCTTGCCCTGGCCTGGGGGCTGGCCCTCGCGGCGCTGCTGATTCTGCCCCAGTGGTGGCTGCTGCGGCACAGCCCCCTGCCCTGGGCAAGCTCGTGGTGGGTGCAGGGCGTTCTCGCCTGCGTCGCGGTCTGGCTGGTCAGCATCAGCCGGCATTACCACGTCCTCGGCACGGACCTCGGCGGCACGGATGTGCTCTACCAGTCCCTCAAGGGCGTGCGCACCGGCGTGCTCATCGGCGCCCTGTCCACCCTGGTGATGCTACCCATCGCGGTCACCCTCGGCGTCTGTGCCGGCTACTTCAAGGGCTGGGTGGACGACGTCGTGCAGTATCTCTACACCACGCTGAGTTCCATCCCGGGCATCCTGCTCATCGCCGCGGCCGTGCTGCTGTTCCAGGTCTACATCGACCTGCACCCCGACGCCTTCCCCACCGGGCTCGAGAAGGCCGACGCCAGGTTCATCGCCCTGTGTTTCATCCTCGGGGTGACCAGCTGGTCCACCCTGTGCCGGCTGATCCGCGCCGAGACGCTGAAGATCAGCCAGCTCGGCTACGTGCAGGCCGCCCATGCCTTCGGTGTAAGCCACGGGCGCATCCTCGCCCGGCACATCCTGCCGAACACGGTGCACATCATCCTGATCACCTTCGTGCTCGATTTCAGCGCCCTGGTGCTGGCGGAGGCGGTGCTGTCCTACATCGGTGTCGGCGTGGACCCGAGCATGGGCAGCTGGGGCAACATGATCAACGGCGCGCGCTCCGAGCTGTCCCGGGAGCCGGCGATCTGGTGGACCCTCAGCGGCGCCTTCCTGTTCATGTTCCTGCTGGTGCTGTCCGCCAACCTGTTCGCCGATCTCGTGCGCGACGCCTTTGATCCGCGCACGCGACTCGGACCGGAGGCCGCATGAATCAGCAGGCTGATACGCTGACCCTCGAGGGTCTTTCCGTCGAACTGGCGGACACGGCCCAGGCGCTGGTCAAGGATGTCGTCATTCACCTTCGCGCCGGGGAGATTTTCGCCCTCGTGGGGGAATCCGGCAGCGGCAAGTCCATCACGTCGCTCGCCGCGATGCGCCTGCTCCCCGACGCGCTTCGCGTCGGCAGCGGCCGCGCGCTCATGGGCGACACGGACCTCTTCGCCCTGCCCGAGGCGCGCATGCAGGCCGTCCGCGGCCGGCGCATGGCGATGATCTTCCAGAATCCCATGAGCGCCCTCAACCCGGTGCAGACCGTGTTCCGGCAGGTGGCGGAGACGCTGCGCCTGCACACGTCCCTGCGCGGCGCCGCCCTGCGCGATCGGGTGGCGTCACTGCTCGAGGAGGTGGGTATCCCCGATCCTCGGCAGCGCATGGGCTTCTACCCGCACCAGCTCTCCGGTGGCCAGCAGCAGCGGATCATGATCGCCATGGCGCTCGCCTGCGAACCGGAGGCGCTCATCGCCGACGAGCCGACCACGGCCCTCGACGTGACCATCCAGAAGCAGGTGCTCGAGCTCATCCGCGACCTCGCCCGCTCGCGGCGCCTCGCCGTGCTCCTGATCACCCACGACATGGGTGTCGTGCGGCAGACGGCCGACCGGGTCGCTGTCATGTACCGCGGGCGCATCATCGAGGAGGCCAGCGTGGCTGCCTTCTTCGCCGCGCCAAAGGAGGACTACAGCCGGCGCCTCATCGACGCCCTGCCGGGGAAGGACAGTTTCCTGCCACCCGTTCAGGCGCCGCCGCTCCTGGAGGTGCGGGATCTTGCCGTGCATTTCCCGGTGCGCGGAGGCCTTCTGCGCCGGGTGCAGGACGTCACCCGCGCGGTGGACGGCGTCTCCCTCACCCTCGCCCGCGGCGAGACCTTCGCCCTCGTGGGCGAGTCCGGCAGCGGCAAATCGACGCTCGGCCGGGCCATCCTCGGCCTGGAGCCCGCGAGCGGTGGCGAGATTCATTTCGACGGCACCCGCATCGACGGCCTCGACCGCGGCGCGCGGCAGTCTTTCCGCCGCCGCATTCAAGTCATTTTCCAGAATCCCTACAGCTCGATGAACCCGCGCATGGCGATCGGCGCCATCATCGCCGAGGGCATGCTGAGCCTGGGCATAGAAGCCGCGGAAAGCCGTCGCGATGAGCGGGTGGCCGCTCTGCTGGAACGGGTCCGGCTGCCCGCGGACTGCGCGCGTCGCTACCCGCACGAACTCTCCGGCGGGCAGCTCCAGCGCGTCGCCATCGCCCGCGCCCTGGCGGTGGACCCGGAACTCATCATCTGCGATGAGCCGACCAGCGCGCTCGACGTATCGATCCGTGCGGACGTACTGGCGCTGCTCGCCGAGCTGCAGCGTGAGGACGCGTTGGCAATGCTGTTCATCACCCACGACCTGTCCATCGTGCCCGGGCTCGCCCACCGTGTCGGCGTGATGCGCTCCGGCCTGCTCGTGGAAACGGGGACCGCGGAGAAAGTACTCAACGCACCGGCGCACCCCTACACGCAGGAACTGCTCGCCGCCGTGCCCCGCGTCAGCGGCTGAGGGGGCCTACTCGAGGCGCAGATCCACGGCCTCCACCTCGTCCTGCAGGCAGCCGATGTCCTCACGCTCACAGACCTCGACGGGCAGGTTCGGCTGGCGCCGCTCGAACAGGTATTCCGCACCGAACACTACGCCGGGGAGCACGAAGAACAGGGTCGAGATATAGCCGAGCGCCCAGCCCCGGTGGCCTTCCACGCGGCGGCCGAGCCACTGGCTGGAATGGACCGGCAAATCGCGCAGCACCGGGACCAGGGTGAACGCGAGCACGCCGAGGACATTGTAGAGCAGGTGCACGAGCGCAATCTGCAGCGCGAGTTCCTGGTTCGATCCGGTAATCGCGGTGGCCGCAAGCAGCGCCGTGACGCAGGTACCGATGTTGGCGCCCAGGGTGAACGGGTAGATCTGCCGGGTCGAGAGCACCCCGGCACCGGCCAGCGGGACCACCAGGCTCGTGGTGGTGGACGAGGACTGTACCAGGACCGTCACCAGGGTCCCGGATGCAATGCCCGTGAACGGCCCGCGGCCGATCGCGGTATCGATGATGCCCTTCGCGCGTCCGCTCATGGCGGCGCGCAACAGTCCGCCGAGGCACAGCACGGACGTGATGATGCAGGCGACCCCTGCGGCGATGGTCAGCAAGGCCGCCGGTGTCTGTGGCAGCAGGCCGCCAAGCAGGTCGCGCAGGCCGTGACCCAGGGGATCCGTGGCCGCGCCCACGAGGTTGAACCCACCGACCGACGCTTCCGGCCCGCCGCTCAGTGCCGCGGCGAGCACCCGGCCCATCCGCTCCAGCGGGTGGAACAGGGCCTCGATCGGAAGGAACACGACAATGCTGTAGAGGTTGAAGAAGTCATGCACCGTCGCCGCCTCGAAGGAGGCGCGGAAGGCGCCGCGCTGGCGGAGGTTGCCGAGGCTGACGATGGTATTGGTGATGGTGGTCCCCATATTCGCGCCCATGATCATGGGCACGGCGATGGATACGGGCACGCCGCCGGCGACCAGCCCGACGATGACCGACGTGACCGTGCTCGAGGACTGCACCAGGGCCGTGGCCAGGGTGCCGAGGATGACGCCGACCACCGGGTTGCTGGCAAAGGCGAAGATGGCAGCGGCGCCGTCGGCCCCGCCGGAGGCCCACTTGAAGCCAGTACCGATCGTACTGACGCCGACCAGCAGCAGGTAGATGAAGAAAGCGACGCCCGCCCAGAGCGCAGCGGGGGAAAGACGCTTGACCACCGCGGCCTCGTCGGCAACGGCGGCGGCTGGTTCAACAGGCATGGGGGCATCCCGGTATAAGCACTCCGGGAGTGTCGCTGTCCTTCATGACAACGCAGTGACAGGCCCGTGACAGTAGCCGGACACGGTTGACCGAGGTCAATGAGTCGACCGCCTCACCCCGCGAAACGGCTGCCGCGTTCGTTATGACACATTCCTGTAACAGAATTCCTTTTTCCTTGGGAAGCTTCAGTAAATGCACCTTCGAAACCGGGAAAGCCCATGACACGCAGAACCCGACTGGCCCTGCCAATCCTCATCGCCCTGGGCGCCAGCGCGGCGCCGCCACTCCCGGCCCAGGGGGACCTTGAGCGGATCGAGGGCGAAGGCCTCGCCCGCAGCGAGGAGCGCCGCGAAAGCCAGGCGACCGTCGATGCGCTGAACGCGGAGAACCGCGGGCTCCTCGAGGACTACCGGGGGGAGCTGCGCATCGTTCGCGGTCTCGAGGATTACGTGGCCATGCTCGACCGGCAACTGTCTGCCCAGGACGAGGAAATCACGGCCCTCGAGCAGTCCATCGGCGACGTGGCGGTGATCGAGCGGCAGATCCTGCCGCTCCTCGCCAGGATGCTCGACAGCCTGGAGAGCTTCATCCGTCTCGATGTGCCCTTCCTGCTCCCGGAGCGGAAAGCCCGTGTGGGTCGCCTGCGCGCCATGCTCGCGCGCTCGGACGTGACCACGGCGGAGAAGGCGCGGCGGGTTTTCGAGGCCTACCAGGTCGAGAGCGACTTCGGCCGCACCATCGAGGCCTACAAGGCGAAGATCGATGCCGGTAACGGCACCGTCGACGCCGACATGCTGCGCATCGGCCGCGTCGGCCTCTACTACCGCACCATCGGTGACGGCCGCCTCGGCTACTGGAACCACGCACAGGGGCAGTGGGTGTCTCTGCCGACCTCGCCCTACCGGCGCCTCGTGGACCAGGGGCTCCGCGTCGCGCGGCAGGAGATCGCCCCGGAACTGGTGAGCATTCCCCTGGTACCGAATGAGGTCGAGCGCCCATGAATACCCTGAAGCCCCTGCTGGCGGCCCTGCTGCTGCCGGCCCTGGTCCTGGCTGGCGCGGCCCGCGCCGCAGACGCCCCGGACGAAGGTCCACTCACACTGGAGTCACTTCTTGAGGCCGTCCGCGAGGGCCGCGTCGGCGACCGCGCCGAGGATCGGGAGCGGATCGCGCACTTCCGCGCCGAACAGGCCGAGCGCGAGCGTCTCCTCGCCGAGGTCCGGAGCCGCCGCGCAGAGCTCGAGGCCCGCAGCACCGCGATGGAAACGCGCTACGAGGAGAACGACCAGGCCATCGGCGAACTCGAGGAGCGCCTGCGCGAGCGCATGGGGTCACTGAAGGAACTGTTCGGCGTTCTCCAGCAGGTGGCCTCGGACGCCCAGGGCCAGTTTCACGTGTCCCTGAGCCGTCTCGAGCACCCGGATCGCGGCGACTTCCTGGTCGATTTCGCCGGACGCATGGGCCAGGCCAACCGCCTGCCGGCCATCGCCGAGATCGAGCGTCTCTGGTTCGAGCTGCAGCGGGAGATGACCGCGTCAGGGCAGGTCGTCACCAGGGCGCACCCGGTGGTCACGGCCGAGGGCGCCGAGCGCACGCTCCCGGTCACCCGAATCGGCCTCTTCAACGCAGTCGCCGAAGGCAACTACCTGCAGTTCATCCCGGAGACGGGCCGCCTCGTGGCGTTCTCCCGGCAGCCGGCGGGGCGCTACACCGCCGGCCTGGAGGCTCTGGAGGGGGACGGCGAAAAGCCTGTCGCCGTCGCGGTCGATCCGACCCGGGGTCAGCTCCTCGCCATCCTCACGCAGGCGCCGGACCTCGTCGAGCGTATCGCGCAGGGGGGCTACATCGGTTACACGATCATCGCCCTCGGCTGTGCCGGGGTACTGCTCGCCCTGGCCCGCCTGCTCCTGCTCTGGAATGAGACCCGGGTGGTGCGCCGCCAGCTGCGCGATACCGCCCTGCCACGGCCCGACAACCCCGTTGGCCGCATTATCCTCGCCGCACGCGAGGAAGACGCGCCGGACGTCGAGACGCTTGAACTCCGTCTCGGCGAGGCGGTGCTGGCGGAAGTGCCGCGGCTTAACCGCTTCCTGCCGCTGCTCAAGATCATCGCGGCCGTGGCGCCGCTCATGGGCCTCCTCGGCACCGTCACCGGCATGATCGTCACCTTCCAGGCGATCACGCTGTTCGGCGCCGGCGACCCCCGGCTCATGGCCGGCGGCATTTCCCAGGCACTCATCACCACGGTCCTCGGCCTGTGTGTCGCCATCCCCATGCTGCTGTTGCACAACCTGGTACAGGGTCGCGCCCGCGGTCTCACGGAACTGCTCAAGCAGCGCGCCGTCGCCCTGGTCGCAGCCCGGGCCGAAGCCCGCCGGGAGGCACCGCCGGCATGAGCCTGCTCCTCGAGCGCTGGCTGCCCTGGCTCGGCGACCTGCTCGAGCTCGGGGGCCCCGTGCTGGGGCTGATCCTCCTGATGGCCTTTGCCATGTGGATTCTTCTGTTCGAGCGCCTCTACTACCTCTTCGCCGAGTTTCCCCGGGAGCTGGCCCTGGCCGAGCGTCACTGGCGCAGCCGCCGGGAACGCAAGAGCTGGTTCGCCGAGCAGGATCGCAAGGCCATTACCGGCTACCTGGGCTCGCGCCTCGCCAGGAACTTTTCGCTGATTGCCACGCTGATCAAGGTCTGCCCCCTGCTCGGCCTCCTCGGTACGGTGATCGGCATGCTGGAAGTATTCGACGCGCTCGCCGCTACCGGGTCCAACAATCCGCGCTCCATGGCAGCGGGCGTCTCCAAGGCCACCGTATCGACCCTCGCGGGAATGGTCGTAGCCATCGTCGGCCTCCTCGCGCACAGCCTTTCCGAGCGCCGCGCCGCTGCGGTGCGCCAGGGCCTCGAGGGCCGATTCACCCAGTTCGAGGACCGCGACCATGCGTGACTATTTCTCGGCCATCACCGACGACAGTGACGAGAGCGGCGTTGATATCACGCCGATGCTGGATGTGGTCTTCATCATGCTCATCTTCTTCATTGTCACCGCCACTTTCATCAAGGAGGCGGGGATCGACGTCGACAAGCCGGAAGCCGCGACAGCCGTCGTCCAGGAAAAGGCGAGTATCCTCGTCGCCATCGACGCGTCGGACCAGGTCTGGATCAACCGCCGCCCTGTCGACCTGCGCTCGGTCCGCTCGATCATCGAGCGCCTGCACGCGGAGAATCCAAAGGGCACCGTGGTGATCCAGGCGGACCGGGAGTCGCGCAACGACACGCTGGTGCGGGTCATGGACGCATCGCGCCGGGCAGGCGTCTACAACATTGCACTCGCCGCCGATGCAGGCTGAGCAGGTCAGCGCCCCCTCGGTGAAGCGGCGGGGCCCGTTGCGATCGCTGCTGCCCCTGCTCGCCCTGCTCCTCGCCGGCGGCGTCGCGCTGCTGCTGGCCTGGTTCATGTATTTCCTCACCCACTCGAGCGAACTGCGGCTTAACCAGTCCGACCGCGTGCAGATGCTGGATTTCGTGCGCCTGAAGCGAAACGAGAGTACGGCGCGGAAAGACCGGCGCCCGGAGCGGCCGGAGCCGCAGGAAGCGCCGGAGGTGCCCCCGATGGATGCAAGCAGCAGCGCCGGCGGCGAGGTCCTCGCGGTCAGCGCCCCGAGCGCGCCGGTCGGCGGCCTCGCTATCGGCCGCGGCGGGCTGGGCCTCGGCGGCGACGGCGAATACCTGCCGATCGTGAAGGTCGCCCCCGTGTACCCGCGACGGGCACTAGAGCGTGGCATTACCGGGCAGTGCCTGGTCAGCTATACGGTTACCACCAGCGGCACCGTGCGCGATGTCTCGGTCATCGAGGAGTACTGCGACGACCCGTTGTTCCGGCGACCCTCCATCGAGGCGGCGCTGCGCTTCAAGTACAAGCCCCGGGTGATCGACGGCACGCCGGTGGAAGTCACGGATGTCTACAACATGTTCCACTACGAGAAACAGCCCGGAGCGACGGGAGGCGGACGATGAAACGGTGGCTGGCTACCCTGGGACTCCTGCTGGGGCTTGCCGGCCCAGCCCTCGCTGCCGGCGAGGCCGTGGTCGGCATGAGCGAGAAGGTCTTCGAGGCGCTGAACGAGGCGCAGGCCGCCCTCGATGCCGAGGACAACGCGGCGGCCCGGGCGATCCTCGAGGCCCTGCTGGAGCGGCGGAAGCTGTCTGCCTACGAGCGTGCACACACGCTGAACCTGCTCGGCTACTGCCGCTACGAGGCAGACGACCTCCCCGGCGCACGGGCAACCTATGAGCGCGCCCTCGCCCTGCCGGGCCTGCCCGAGTCCATGCAGGCGATGCTGCTGGTCACCCTCGGCCAGGTGAGCCTGGTGCAGGAAGACAACGAGGGCGCCGAGGGTTACCTTCGCCGCCTGCTGGCCCTGCCGGAGCAGGACCTGCCCCGGCACCGGGTGCTCTTCGCCGCAGCCCTCATCGGCCAGGCCCGTTTCGCCGATGCCCTCGAGCCGCTTCAGAGCGCCATTGCCGAGGCTGGCGCGGACGGTTCCGCGCCGCCGGAACAGTGGCTGTCCATGCTGGCTTCCGTTCACTACGAGCGCGAGGACTATCCCGCCATGCGCGACACCATGGCGCGCCTGGCAACGCTTTACCCGCGGGAGCAGTATCTCCTCAACCTCGCCGCGCTCCACGGCCAGCTCGGCGACAGCGGCCGGCAGCTGGCGCTGGTGGAAGCGCTGCGCGACGACGGCCGCCTGTCCCAGGAGACCCGCCTGGTCATGCTGGCCAACCTGTTTCTCGCCGAGGGCCTGCCCTGGGAAGCGGCACGCCTGCTCGAAACAGCCATCGACGACGGCCGCGTCGAGGCCGACCGGCGCAACCTGGAAACGCTCTCCCAGGCCTGGTACCTCGCCGCGGAAACGGAGCGCGCCATCGAACCCCTGGCCGCGGCCGCGGCGCTGGCCGAGGACGGCGAGCTCTACCTGCGCCTGGCGCGGCTGCACATGGACGCGAACGCCTGGGCCGCCGCCGAGGAGGCAGCCGGCCTCGCCATTGAGCGCGGCGGACTTCGCGAGGAGGGCCAGGCGTGGCTCGTGCGCGGCATGGCTGCCGCGCGGCGCGAGCAGTTCCGCAGCGCCCGCGACTACTTCACCGAGGCCGCGCGGCACGCGGACGCCGCGCGCTACGCGGCCCAGTGGCTGGCGTGGATCGACAGCGAGGCGGAGGCCGCCCGGCAGCGGGAGCAACTCGGCAGCTGAGTCCCGGGCCGCATTGCCGCCAGCGCCCGGACCCACCGATAATGGGGCCATGTTCGACGTCCTGACCCGCCAGCTCTTCGCCACGCCGCCGCGCGAGACCCTCTACCACTACACCTCTCTCACCGGCGTCCTCGGCATCGTCGCCAGCGCCGAGCTACGCGCCAGCGACATCCGCTACATGAACGACTCGACGGAGCTGCGCCACACCCTCGACCTGCTCGGCCGGCAGGTCACCCGGCGCATCCTCGCTGGCGTCGACAACCCCGCCCTGCTCAACGCCTTCCTGGAGTGGCTCTCGCACCGGGTGGTCAGCGGCCCGATGCTGTTCGGCGCCTCCTTCCGCGCCAACGGCAACCTGCTCAGCCAGTGGCGCGGCTACAGCGTCCACGGCAAGGGGGTCAGCCTGGGCATGGCCCCGGCACACATCCTCGCCTGCGCCGAGGCCCGGGACTTCCAGGTGGGGCGCTGTATCTACGCGCCGAGCGAGCAGGAGCGGCTCATCGGGCACATCATCGACGCGGTGGAGCAGCTGGGCGCCGCCTTCGAGCTAGCGGGCGAGGAGCGCAGCGAGAACCCCTGGCTGCCACTGTTCCAGCGCATCGAGGGGGATCTCCTGCGCATCGCCGCGGTGCTCAAGCACCCGGCTTTCGAGGAAGAGCAGGAATGGCGCATCGTGTCACCGGTGATCACTGACGTGGCGTCGGGCCCGGTCGCCTTCCGTGAGGGAAGTTCCATGCTCATCCCCTACTACCCCTTCGACCTGAGCGACGAGGGCGGCAGGCTGCCGCTGGAGCACTGCTACCTCGGCCCCACCGGCAACATCGACCTCTCCATGAATTCCCTGCGCCTGTACCTCGACAGCCAGGACGCCCGCCCGCGGCGCGGCATCACCTACTGCGACATCCCCTACCGCAAGCGGTAGCTGCTAGCCCCGCCGCGACCAGGGGAAGAGCACCGGCGTTCGCTCCAGGTAACGCCGATAGGCCGGGTCGTCCCCCCAGCGCTCCCGGCCGCGACGCTCGAGCAGTGGTACGCCGCTGACCTGGGTCAACAGCAGGTAGACGAACAGCGGCGAAACCAGCGTGACCAGCTGCCAGCCGGAAAGGAGCGGCGCGGCGGCGACGGCGACGCCGAGCCAGAGGAGGATCTCGCCGGCATAGTTCGGGTGGCGGGAAAAACGCCATAGCCCTTGGTCGATGAAGCGCCCGGGGCCGGCCCGGCGGCGGAAGGCGCGCTTCTGTGCATCGGCGACGGCCTCCAGGGAGAACCCGGCCAGCCACAGCGCGGCCCCGAGCAGGCCGAGGGGGCCGAGGCTACCGGGCGCCGCACTGCCGAGCGCCGCCCAGGCGGCACCGGCCGTCACCAGGACCCAGAGGCCCTGCAGCGTCCAGGTAAAGAAGAAGCGCGGACCGTTGTGCTTGATGCGGTCGAAACGCCCGTCGCCGCCGTCCTGGCGCACGCGCCGGAACAGGAACGCGCCAAGGCGCAGGGCCCAGAGCAGCACCATACCCGCGAGCAGGAGGCGCGCCGGGCCGCCGGGCCCCGCGACGTAGGCCGCGATGGTGAGCAGGACATAGGTGCCGCTCCCGGTCAGGTCGTAAAAGTGCTCCGTCCGCGCCAGGAAGGACGGCAGGAACACCAGCCACTGGACCGCGAATGCGGCGCCCGCGCAGAGCGCGAACACCGGCAGGCCGAAGGCGCTTGCCCCCTGCCAGGAACCGGCGGCCGCGAGCGCGCCGGCGAGGGCGAGCACGAGGACCAGGGCAGCGGCGAGGCGCATCATGCCTGCGGCGTGACCAGGAACTTCTGGCCGGTCGCCTGGCGCCCGTAGACCGACAGCGCCTCCAGGGTGAGCGCCTCCGCCAGGGACACCCGCGCCGTGTAGTGACTGGCGAAGGTGCTGGTCAGCTCATCGGCGACGCGGCGCTGCATGCGCTGCATGCGCTCGCCCCCGGCACGCTGCAGGAAGTTCGGCAACAGCCAGCCGCCCACCGCCCAGCTGAAGCCGAAATTGCGGTTGATGGTCGTCGGCGCGTAATCGAGCGCACCGTAGATGTACACCTGCTTGAAGACATCGGAACCGTAGCGGCTGTAGGCGTCCATCTGTTCCACGGCGACGGCTTCCATGCAGCCGAGAATCGTGCCCGCGAGACGGCCGCCGCCGATGGCGTCGAAGGCCAGGGTGGCACCGGTTTCCCGCAGCGCGGCGGTGAGGTCGTCGCTGAAGCTGTCAGCCGAGGAATTGACTACGTAGCTGGCGCCGAGGTCGCGCAGCAACGCCTCCTGCTCGGCCTTGCGCACGATGTTCACCAGTGGCACGCCGTCGGCGATGCAGATGCGGTTGAGCATCTGGCCGAGGTTCGAGGCCGCCGCCGTATGCACCAGCGCCCTGTGCCCTTCCATGGTCATGGTCTCCACCATACCCAGGGCCGTCATCGGATTGACGAAACAGGACGCGCCCTGCTCTGCCGTCGTGCCCTCGTGCAGGGGCAGGCACTGTGACGCCTTCACACAGCGGTACTGGCTGTAGAGCTCACCGCCGAAAACACCGACCGTACGGCCGGCCAGCGCCTGCGCCGCCGGGTCGTCACCGGCGGCGACCACGGTGCCGGCCCCCTCGTTGCCCACGGGCAGCGCCTGGCCAACGCGGCCGGCCATCATGCGCATGGCACTGTCAGGGACGTCGGCCTCGATCACCGGCCGCTCCGCGGTCCCCGTGGCGCGGGCCGTGGTCATGTCGGCGGTACCGAAGAGCAGGCCCAGGTCCGACGGGTTGATCGGGGCCGCCTCCACACGTACCAGCACCTCGTCCGCGCCGGGGGTGGGTACCGGCACCTCGGCCAGGCGCACTTCGAGGACCTGGTCCTCGCGCAACAGGGACTGGATCTGCAGGGCCGTCTCACTCATGGTCTCGTCTCTCGGGGTGGGAAGTCGCCGGACTGTAGCGGACTTGGCCGCATCCGTGAAGCCGCCCTGCGCGCCGGGCGCGGCATCGTTATACTCCGCCCGAGGATTTCATGGAGCACACCGGATGCTGCCCCGCCAGCTACTGGCCGCCGACAACGATCCCCTCGCCGACGCCGGCGCCCTCGCTCGGCATATCGAGCGGGCACTCGCCGTGCGCCCCGCCGGCGGCTGGGAACTTGAACTCGCCTATCGCCTGGTGCAGCAGTGGTTCAGCCCGATCGTCGTCGGCGCCGAGCGGCTGCCGGACGAGCCCTGCCTCTTCGTCGGCAACCACGGCCTCTTCGCCGTCGACGGCCTCGTCGTGCTGCCGCTCATGCTCCACGATTACGGCCGCTTCCTGCGCCCCATGGGTGACAAGTTCCTGTTCACGGATCCACGCCTGGCCGACTTCCTGGTCAGCCGCGGCGCGACCATGGGACACCCGGCCGTCTGCGGCGCGCTCATGGAGGCGCGGCAGGACATTCTCGTCTTCCCGGGCGGCGCGCACGAGGCGGTGAAGTGCAAGGCCGAGAAATACAGGCTGCAGTGGAAGGACCGGCTCGGCTTTGTGCGCCTGGCGGCGCGCCACGGCTATCGCATCGTGCCCTTCGGCCTGGTCGGCCCCGACGACTTCTACGAGCACCTGGTGGAGGGCGAGGACCTTGCCGACAGCCTTCCGGCGCGCTGGCTCAAGGCGCGGGGGCTGCTGCCCGGGGATCTGCGCAGCGATCTCGTGCCCCCGCTTGCGCGGGGCAGCCTCGGCACCCTGCTCCCGCGGCCCGAGCGCTGCTACCTCGGCTTCGCCGAAGCGCTCGACCTCTCGTCGCTCAAGGGCAAGCGGGTCGGCCGGCAGCGCCTTACCGCACTGCGCGACGAGGTTGCCGCAGGTATCGAGGTCCAGCTCGAGGGCCTGCTGGCGGCCCGGGCGCAGGACCGGGGCCAGGAAGGCCTCCTGCGGCGGCTCCTCAGCCTGTAGCGCTCTGCCGCTTACTCCGCGAGCGCCCGCGCCAGCCGGTCCGGGTGCCGCCAGTAACCGCCGAGCACACGCCAGCCGTAGAGGATGGCATTGGCGATGAGCGTCGCGACGAAACCCCACCAGCTGACCAGCGGGCCCACCATGAGCCCGAGAATCAGCCAGAGCTGCATGAGCAGCATGGCGACGTGCACGGCGATGGAGGTTCCCATCATCCAGCGCGTGTCACCGGCACCGCGCAGCGTGCCGCCGCAGACCAGGATCACCGCGTCAGCCATGACGTAGCAGGCCATGCCCACCATCATCGGCTGGCCGATGGCCAGGATCGGGGCGAAATCCGCCCCGGGGGTGGCGAAGACCTCCAGCAGCGGCACGCGGAACAGCAGGAAACAGAGCGCCAGCACGCCCGAATAGCCGAGGCCGATGAGCAGTCCGGCGCTGATCACCTGCGTTGCCCGGGACAGGTCCCCGGCGCCCACGTAGCGGCCGATGAGGCTCATGACCGCGATGTTCAGCCCCATGAGCGGGACAAAGGACAACATGTCCCAGTTGAACACGATGGCCATGGCCGCACCCTCGGCCACACCGTAGGACTGGTAGAGCAGAAGGAAGAGATTGAAGGTGCCGACACCGATGAATACCTCCAGGCCGGAGGGAAACCCCAGGCGCAGGAAGCGGCGGAGAATGCCCCCGTCGAAGCGGAACGACTCACGCACCCTGAACTGTGCGGCGTGCACGGGATTGAAATAGAACAGCGCATAGAGCCCGATAGTAAACGCGGCGGCGATCACCGTACCCAGCGCGGCACCGGCGATGCCGAGGGCCGGCAGCCCCAGCTTGCCGAAGATGAGCAGGTAGGACAGCGGGATATTCAGGCACACGCCCGTTACATCGCAGATCATCACCACCCGTGTGCGCCCGATGCCGGAAAAGTAGGAAGCCAGCGCATTCTTGAGCAGGAACAGGAAGGCACCGGCGAGCAGGGTCAGGAAATAGGTCCGCTCCAGCGCCGCCAGGGCCGGCTCGTGCCCCATCCACAGGAACAGGTCATCCAGCAGCAACGCCGCGAGCAGGATCAGGGGCTGGCAGGCCAGAGCGATCAGGGCGCCCTGGGTCACCACCCGGGGGCAGCGTTCGAGGCGCCGCTGCCCGTAATACTGGGCGACGATGGCGTTGCCATAGGACAGGATCCCGTTGAAGAAACAGACGGTAAGGAAGAAGCTCACACCCCCGCCCAGGGAGGCGGCGACGTGGGTGGCATCGATGCGCGACAGGAAGAAGCGATCCGCGAACATCATCAGGGCAAAGGCTCCCTGGGACACGACCATCGGCAGTGCCAGGCGGAACAGTTCCCTGAGGGTGGCAAACGAGAACACGGGGCTCTCCCGGGGTCATGGGGCCGCGTATTCTACGCCGCTTTGGTGCCGGCGCCACGGGGGCGCCGGCAGAAAGCTCACTGGCGGGGGACGCCGAGCGTCTCGAGGCGGGCGATCATGTCCTCGGCGGAGGTACTCGGCCGCACGGAGCGATCGATGTAGGCGATCCTGCCCTCCCGGTCGATGTAGAAGGTATGGCGCTTCGCAAAGCCCATGGTGTAGACGCCATAGGCGCGGGCCACCTCCCCCTCCGGGTCCGACAGGAGCGGAAAGTCCGCTTTTGTTTCCTCGGCGAAGGCCGCGTTCTTGTCGACCGGATCGGTGCTCGCCATGAAATAGCTGACGTCGAAGCGGCGCAGTTCCTCGCCGCTGCGCGCCAGCGACTTGCATTCCACGGTGCAGCCGGAGGTGAAAGCACGCGGAAACCAGGCCAGCACGACCGGCTGTTCACCGCGGAAATCTGCCAGGCGGTAGGTGTTGCCGTCCGATGCCTGGAGTTCGAAGTCCGGGGCCGGGTCGCCCACGGCGAGTTCTGCGCTCGCGGCGGCGGGCCTGAGCAGGGCCAGGACGAGCAGGCAGGCGATGGCGGGCAGGCTTCGTTGGGTCATGGGCAGTTCCTCGCTGGGATGGTCGATAAGCTACGCGCCGTGCAACATTCGGATCACAGGCCGGTCGCGGTGCTTTACCCGTCCTGCCTTTCGTTATAGCCTCCGGTGACGGTTGGCGGGTTCACCGCCCCGGCGAGGCGCAGTGTACTGACCCGTGCCCGCGAACAACAACACCAGCGACAGGTTGTCGACTGGGCGAGTGAAAATGCATATTCAAGTCGATTCAAGCAAGGGGATAGCGAGATGAACGCGAAAACCGTACTGGGCGCACTGCTGGTTTCCACCCTGGTTCTGGCCGGGTGCAGCAAGGAAGACGTCGATGGCGCGACCGACAGCGTCAAGGAAACCGCGGACAAGGTCGGCGATTCGACCAAGAGCGCCATGGACAAGGCCGGCGACATGGCCAAGGAGGCCGGTGACAAGACCAAGGAAGCCATGAGCGCCGCGGGCGAGAAGACCAGGGAAGCCATGGACAAGGCCGAAGCCATGGCCGACGACGTGATGGACGGTGCCGGGGAAGGTGCCGAGGAAGCCGGCGACGCCATGGAAGAGATGGCCGAGGACGCCAAGGCCGGCGCTGAAGAGGCCGCCGACGAGGCGGAAGACGCCATGGACGACGCCGAAGCGGCCATGGACGACGCCATGAACGGCTGATACCCGTCGCAGCGAGCCGCCGCCGGGCCCCCGCCCCGCGGCGGTTTTTTTTGTGTGCTCCCACGATGCCGGCGCGGGCGCGGGATACGGCTCACCGCCCGGCCATCCGCCAGACGGGCCCCGGCTCCTCCCGTTGATCCGTGTCAATTCAAGTTACCAATTGCATGTGTTAACTTAAATTGACAGCTGAAGGGAGGTACGGGTCCATGCGAATCGTCTTTGTCCATCCCAACTACCGCTCCGGCGGTGCGGAAATCGCCGGCAGTTGGCCGCCCGCCTGGGTCGCCTACCTCGCCGGCCACCTGCGCAAGGCCGGCTTCGACGATATCCACTTCATCGACGCGATGACCCACAACCTCGAGGAAGACGAGGTTGTGCGGCGCCTGGTAGAGCTGCAGCCGGACGTCATCGGCACGACGGCCATCACGCCGTCCATCTACATGGCCGAACGGCTCCTCGAGCTTGCCAGGGAGCATGTGCCCCAGGCCCTGCGGGTCCTCGGCGGCATCCACGCGACCTTCATGTTCAAGCAGGTGCTCTCCGAAGCACCCTGGGTTGATGTCATCGTCCGCGGTGAGGGTGAGGAGATCTTCACCCACCTCATGGAGGCGGTGAACCGGGGCGAGTACCTGCAGACCCGGGACCAGATCCGCGGCATTGCCTACCGGGACGGCACCGAGATCGTCGCCACCCCGGCCGCACCGACCATCAAGGACCTGGACGCGCTGGATCCCGACTGGTCGCTCCTTGAGTGGGACGAGTACCGCTACATCCCGCTCAACACCAAGGTGGCCATTCCCAACATGGCCCGCGGCTGCCCCTTCACCTGTTCCTTCTGCTCCCAGTGGAAGTTCTGGCGCGACTACCGCGTGCGCGACCCGATCAAGGTCGTGGACGAGATCGAGAAACTGGTCAACGAGCAGGGCGTGGGCTTCTTCATCCTTGCGGACGAGGAACCCACCATCAACCGCAAGAAGTTCATCCAGTTCTGCGAGGAACTGATTGCCCGGGGCCTGCCGGACAAGGTCAAGTGGGGCATCAACACCCGGGTGACGGACATCCTGCGCGACGAGGAGCTCCTGCCCCTCTACCGCCGGGCCGGGCTGGTGCACGTGAGCCTCGGCACCGAGGCCGCCGCGCAGATGAAGCTCGACCAGTTCAACAAGGAAACGAAGGTCGAGGACAACCGGCGTGCCATCGAGCTCCTGCGCAACGCCGACATCTTCATCGAGGCGCAGTTCATTGTCGGTCTCGACAACGAGACCGCCGAGACCCTCGAGGAAACCTACCGCATGGCCTGGGACTGGCAGCCGGATCTCGCCAACTGGGCGATGTACACACCCTGGCCCTTCACGCCGCTGTTCCAGGACCTCGGCGACAAGGTTGAGGTATTCGACTTCTCGAAGTACAACTTCGTGACGCCGATCATGAAGCCCGAGGCCATGGACCGGGGCGAGCTTCTCGACCGGGTCATGAACAACTACCGCCGCTTCTACATCAAGAAGGCGCTGTTCCACTATCCCTGGCGCGGTACCGGCTTCCGTCGGCGCTACCTCCTCGGCTGTCTCAAGGCCTTTGCCAAGGCCGGCTTCGCCCGCACCTTCTACGACCTGGGCAAGGCCGGCTACTGGGGGCCCCAGTCAAAAGACAAGGTGGATTTCCACTTCGACACCTCGCGGAAGATCGCGAAAGCCCAGCTGGATGACTGGCAGTCCATGCAGGATCGCGCGGCCCAGGCGAGGGCGCGGAAGCAGGCGCAGCAGCCGGATGCCTACGACATGCTGGCGACCGATGCCATGGCCGCGGACAACGTCGTGAAGGCCTGCGGTGGCGGTGAGCAGCAACTGAGCGAGGCGGAGATGGATGCGGCAGGGCGCGCTTGAGGTGGCCGCCCCCCGTGGCGCCGGTGATGCCGGCGCCAGCGGCGCGCGTATCGGGCCGAACAGCGTCCTGCAGCTCGTTCCCGTACTCGATGCCCAGCTGGGTCCGCTCGCCCGGCAGCGGCTGCTCGCCAGTGCGGGGCTGCAGGAACTGCCCCCGGACGACGGGCTCATGCCCGAGGGCCCGGCGGCGCTCCTGCACCAGGAACTCCGGCGCCAGTACCCCGCCGACGCCGGCGAACTCGCCCGCGAGGCCGGCGAGCGTACCGGTGACTATATCATCGCCCACCGCATACCGACCGTCGCCCGGCGCGTGATCCGCAAGATGCCGGCCTGGCTGGGCGCGCCGCTGCTGGCCAGCGCCATCGAGAAGCACGCCTGGACCTTCGCCGGCTCCGGCACCTTCCGCGTGGTCTCCCGACAGCCGCTCGTGTTCGAGCTGCTCGACAACCCCGTGGTGCGCGGCGAACGGGCCGACCGTCCACTCTGCGACTGGCACGCGGCCGTGTTCCAGCGCCTGTTCAACGTGCTCGTGGACAAGCACATGAAGTGTGTCGAGACCCGGTGCTGCGCGATGGGCGCGGAAAGCTGCCGTTTCGAGCTCACCTAGGCTCCCGTCCTGCCCTCGACCGGCGCCGCCCTTGCATTCACCGGCGCGCGACGTATGCTCGCGGGGAAACCAACGCCTCGGGGGCACCGATGGCCAGTGACCGGGACGCCACCTGGCCCTTCCGCTGGGACCTGCTGCTGCGCTACCGCTACATCGAGATCATTGCGCTCTGGGAGGGGCGGCTCACTACGCGCCACCTCTGTGAAACTTTCGGTATCGGCCGGCAACAGGCCAGCAAAGACATCAACAGCTACCGCCGGGACGTGGGTCCCGGGAACCTTCAGTACGATAAGCACCTCAAGGGCTATGTCCCCGCCCCCGCCTTTACCCCCCGGGTGACGGCCGGGCTCGCCGACGAATACCTGCAACTGGCCGCGCGCAACAACGAGCTCGCCAACGTCTTCGAGTCACTGAGCCTGGGCCTCGGTAACATCGAGGTGCTGGAGCTGCCCGTGCGGGATGTGCAGGCGGCAACGCTGCGGCCCATCCTGCAGGCCGCACGGCGGCAGCGGCGCATCGATGTGGACTATGTCTCGGTCAACAATCCGGACCGGGAGGGGCGCATCATCGTGCCCCACACCCTTGTCTACACGGGCCTTCGCTGGCACGTGCGCGCCTGGTGCGAGAAGAACGCCGGCTATCGGGATTTCGTGCTGAGCCGCTTCCGCGGTGAGCCGGACATGATGGACAGTTCCCCGCACGGTGCCGGCGCCGACGATGCCTGGCAGGAACGCGTCCAGCTTCGCCTGTGCCCGGACCCGCGCCTGTCCCCGGCGCAGCAGGCCGTGGTGGCAGCAGACTATGGCATGAGCGACGGCGAGCTCGCCATCGAGACCCGCGGTTGCCTGGTGCCCTACGTGCTGCAGCGGCTGCAGCTCGACCCGGATCGGGAGCCGGCGGCCCCGGCGGCGCAGCAGGTGGTGATCGCGAATCCGGACGCGATGCGCTGCTGGCTCTTCCGGGGCTGAGGGCCATGACCGACCGGCCCACGCTGCGGCAGCTCGAGTACTTCATGGCGGTCGCCCGCTGCGGCAGCCTGCGCCGCGCGGCGGACGAACTCGCCATCAGCCAGCCGACGCTCACGGCGCAGATCGCCCGCGCGGAGGCGACGCTTGGCGTCACGCTCTTCGAGCGTACGCGCAGCGGCGCCCGGCTGACCCCCGCGGGCCGGCGCCTCGAGCCGCACGCGCGGCGGGTACTCGAAGCCGTCGAGGAACTCGCCAGCGCCGCCGATGCGTCCCGCGGCGGGGCCGCGGGGACCTACCGCCTGGGCGTGAAGTCCACGCTGGGGCCATACCTGCTGCCACGCATCCTGCCAAGGCTGCACGAGCGCTACACGGACCTGAAGCTGTACGTCCGTGAGGATTCCGTGCGCCGCCTTGAGGAGGGCCTGGAGCGCGGCGAATACGACATGATCGTGACTGCCCTGCCCATCAACTCGCGGGAAATTCGCGCGGAGACGCTGCTGCGCGAGGATATCCGCCTGGTCATGCCCGTGGACCACCCGCTAGCCCGCAAGCCCCGGCTCACCGGCGCGGACCTCGCGGGGCAGCAGATCCTCACCACCGAGCAGGGGCACCTCTTCTCGCAGCTCGTCGAGCAGGCCTGCGCCCGCCTCGGGGCGGAGCTGCTGCGTGACTACCAGGGGACGAGCCTCGATGCACTGCGGGTCATGGTGGTCATGGGCATGGGGCTGGCGTTCCTGCCCGCCCTGTACATCGCCTCAGAGATCGACGATGACACGGGCCTTGCGGTCCGCGACATCGAGGGTGAAGGGATCGCGCGGATCCTTGTGCTCGCCTGGCGTGGCGGCTCGCCGGCCCGGGCTTTCTATCGGCGCCTCGCGGCGGATATCCGCGAACTGGCGCAGGAGGAAGTCGGCGACGTGGTGCAGGTACTGCAGGGGGACTAGGCGAGCCGGGACACCCGGGACGCAGATCCCTGACGCAGATCCCTAAAGTGCGGCGACCGTTTCCGGAAGACTGCAGCCGGAGAGATGCAGCGCCGGCGGGGCCATGCTGACGGTAAACGGCGCCGCGCGCCCCAGGGCGGAAAGCCCGAGGAGATTGCGCCCTGCGCCCGGCATCACGGCCACCTCGACCGGGCCGATATCGCAGTGCTCGCCGATACGGAACCGCGCCACCTCGTACACTGTCAGTGCCTGCAGGCGGTTGTTCGCGAGGCGCGCCGCAACCCGGCGCACTTCGCGCACCGCGCCACGGGCCTTGAGCCGGTCGAAGAAAGCCTCGCTGACCGTCACCAGGCCGGCCCCCGTATCGACGAGAAAGGAGGCGATTATGCCCCCGGCTTCAGCGTCGACATAGAGGCTACCGCCTGCAGACTGCTCCAGCGGGACCGCCGCGAGGGGCGGGCTGTCCGGGGCACCGCTGTCGGGGGAACCGCTATCCAGCGCCACGTCCAGCCGGGGCGCCGCGCCAGGCTGCGCGAAAGCCGTCACCGGGAGCAAGGCGCTCACTATCAAGGCAAAGCCGTGTTGCAACAGTGTCTTCACGTGGTCATGGCCGCCGTACGTCCTCGTTACGACTGACCACTGCAAGGCCCGAGCCAACTATTAAAAATCTTTATAATCAGTTAGTTAGAAAAATCCTGGCGCTATCGCCATGCACTCTCTGCGGGCATGCGCACAAGCCTGATGCACACTGCACCGCTGGCGATCATCCCAGGGTTTCAGCCCGAAGGCATGTGATAGCTAATTACTATATTAATTACTCAGTATTTATGTCAGGCATTGCCGCCCACTCTGGCATAGTAGGTACCGACGCAATGAGCGAACACCGCCAAGGAGGTGTGTGATGAAGACAACGAAGCTGTTTGCAGCCCTGGTCGCCGGCGCCCTCGGCGGCACCCTCGCCGCCGGCGCCATCGCCGAGGCGCCCGCGACGGGTGAGACGGTTACCGTCTGGGCCGTGGATCACAGCGGCCGCCCGCCCTTCAAGCGCGAGCGCGTGGAAGTCCCGGTCGTCGACACGGCCCGGCTGGAGCTCGCCGACGAGTCCGTCGAGACGGTCACGGTCTGGACCGTCGATCGCAGCGGCAAGCCTCCGTATCAGCGTCGCCGCGAGGAACTCCCGGTGACTGACATCGCCGCGCTGGAAAGCGCACCGGCAGAGGAAGAACCCCTGTTCCGCGGTCGCCCGCCGTTCAAGCGGCACCGCTAACCGAATCCGGCCCGCCCGCGGGCCGAACCGCTCCCTCCCCTCGGCGCTACCACCCTCCTTTGGGTAGCGCCTTTTTTTCGTTCCTGACCCCGGGCTCACCTCGCAACGAAAGCCCGCCTCTCTGCCCTGTCCCACGGGCCTGCCGCGGGCAGACTACTCCTCCCTGAGCAGAAGCCTGCCCGCACTGTCCGAGCCCGCCTCGTCAGCCAGTTCAGGCCGGTGCCCGTAGAGGCGGTAGAACAGCTTGATCCAGAAGGGGGAGAGCAGCGTGGTGTAGGCAATCACGAGGACCATGGCGGCATAGCTGGCGTTGTCGAAGACACCGGCGCTGCGGCCGAGCTCGGCAAAAATGAGCCCGACCTCCCCGCGCGGGACCATCGCCATGCCGATGGCGCTCTTCATCAGCCAGTGCTCCCGCAGCAGCAGGTAGCCGCCAGCGATCTTGCCGGCAATGGCCACAACCGCGAGCGATAGGGAAAAGAGCCAGACAAAGGCCGAGCCCCAGTCAACCTGGCGCAGGTCCAGGGATAAGCCCACGGTCACAAAGAAGATCGGCGTGAACAGCTGCACGATCGGCTTCATGTCACGCTCCACCTCGTCGGCGAAGTGACTGTCGCGGGCGAGGGCCGCGCCGAAGGGAAGGAAGAAGCGCCGGGACAGAGCAAGACCGGCCGCGAAGCCGCCCAGAAGCTCCGGCGCACCGACCGCGTGCGCCATCCAGGCGAAGAGCAGCACGAGCGACACAATCACGGTAGCCACCAGCCCGGGCATGTCCGTGACGCGGCCGTAGCGGCTGATAAGCGCCGACATGGCCTTGGCGGCGACCGGCGCGAGCACGAAGAACAGGCCCACGAAGAGCGCCAGGCGGGACACGTTGGCCAGCGACAGGTCGCCGGAACGGGAGAACTCGTAGAGCAGTGCGAGCAGAAGCACGCCCAGCACATCGTCGATGACCGCGGCGCCGAGTACCACCTGCCCTTCCCGGCTGTCCTGGCGGCCGACATCGCGCAGGATACGCACCGTGACACCGATGCTGGTCGCGGTGAGCGCGCCGCCGACGAAGAGCGACAACAGCACATCGAGGCCGAACACAAAGCGGCAGAGCCCATAGCCGAGGACGAAGGGCATGATGAAACCGCCGAGGGCAGCGACCACGGACTGGCGGCCGGAGCGCGCCAGCCGGTTGATGTCCGTCTCCAGGCCGACCTCGAAGAGCAGGAGGATGATGCCGATCTCCGCGAGCAGGCGGATGATCTCCGTTGCCTCGATCCAGCCGAGCAGACTCGGCCCCAGGACGATGCCGGCCACCAGTTCGCCGATGACCCCCGGGGCCCCGAAGCGCGTCGCGACCTCCGCGGCGAAGCGGGCAGCGACCAGGATGAGGGCGAGCTGGAGGAAGAAAGCGGAGGCTTCCATGCGGCGGACGGCCTTGCGGGAGACACTCGTAAAGTACGCTATCATCACGCGCTCCCGCCACCCTGGAGGAACAGCATGGACATGGCCCGAGCACCGGCCCGGGCGCTGGTCTTTGGCGCCAGCGGCTATATCGGCAGCAACCTCGTACCTTTTCTCGTTCGTGCCGGCGTACCCGTCCGCGCCGCGGCGCGCAGCTACGAGGTACTCGCCGCCCGCGGCTGGTCGGGCGTCGAGCTGGTCCAGGCCGATGCGCTGCAGCCGGCGACCCTGCGGGCAGCGGTCGCGGGCATCGACACGGCCTACTATCTTGTCCATTCCATGGCCGCCGGCAACGCCTTCACCCGCCTCGATCTCGAGGCGGCGGCCAACTTCGCCGCCGCCGCTGCCGATGCCGGCGTGCGCCGCATCATCTACCTGGGCGGGCTACTGCCGGAGGACGCGAGCGGCGCCCACCTCGCCTCCCGCCGCGAAACCGGCGAGGAACTGCGCCGCGGTCCGGTCCCGGTCACGGAGCTGCGCGCGGGGATCATCATCGGCCCGGGCTCCGCCGCCTTCGAAGTGATGCGCGACCTGACCCTTAACCTGCCGGTAATGATCACGCCGCGCTGGGTGCGCGCGAAGTCTCCGCCCATCGCCCTGGACAACCTCCTCGAGTACCTCGTGAGGGTGCCGCACTTTGCGGAAACCGCCGGCGCGATCCTGGACGCTGCCGGCCCCGATTACCTCAGCTACACGGACATGATGCGCCTGGTCGCCGACGTAGCCGGCAAGCCGCGTCCGCGCATCATTCCCGTGCCGCTGCTCACGCCGGGCCTGTCGTCATACTGGCTCGGCCTGACCACCGCCGTTCCCGTCGACATCGCGCGCGCGCTCATCGGCGGGCTGAGACACGACTTTCCCGCCGACGACAGCACCCTGCGTCACCTCGTCCCTCAGCGGCTCCTCGGGGTGCGCGAGGCCATCGAGGCAGCGTTCGCGGCGGAACGGCGACACGCGGTCGCGGCGCGCTGGACCGAGGGGGCCTTCGCTCTGCGCGGCTACCGCCATGACACCGCCTTTTATGCCAAGCGCGCCGGTGGCACCGCTCTCGCCGCCGCGCCGCCGGAGGCACTCTGGGCCCAGCTCATCCGCATTGGCGGCCGCAACCGCTACTACTACATGAACTGGCTCTGGACGCTGCGCGAGCTGGTGGACTGGCTGGTCGGCGGCGCCGGCTTCAGCCGCGGCCGGCGGGACCCCGACAGCCTGCGCCTCGGCGACGTGGTGGATTACTGGACCGTGATCGGTATCGACCCGCCGCGGCACCTGACACTCTACTTCGGCATGAAGGCGCCGGGCGCCGGCGTACTGGAGTTCGAACTCAAGCCGGAGGGCGCCGGCCGGACCCGGCTCACGGTGAACGCCTACTGGCACCCGCGGGGCATCTGGGGCCTGCTCTACTGGTACTCGCTGGTGCCGGCGCACCTGTTCCTGTTCCGCGGCTGGACCCGCGTCATCGCCCGCCGGGCGGAGGCCGCGGGCACCCCCTGAGCCCACTGCCGGGCACCGCGCCTTCCGGTACACTACGGCGCGGACCCGCCTATCGCCGAGGAGGCCCCATGGCCCGCACCCTGTTCTTTGCGCTGCATGCCCTCGCCCTGGTGAGCCTCTACGCCGCCGGCCTCGACAGCCTGCTCACCTGGCTGCTGTTTCTCGCGCTGCTCGGGACCTTTGCCCTCGGCCTTGTCGACCTCGCCCAGACGGAACACAGCCTGCGCCGCAATTTTCCGCTCTTCGCCCGGGCCCGCTGGGTGGCCGAGCACCTGCGCCCCTTCCTGCGCCAGTACCTGCTCGAGTCGGACATGGACGGCGCACCGATCAATCGCATGTTCCGCTCCATCGTTTACCAGCGCGCCAAGGGCGATCTCGATACTGTGCCCTTCGGCACCCGGGTCGATAGCTACCGGGAAGGTTACGAATGGATCGGTCACTCCATCGCCGCGCTCAATCTCAACGACCTCGATCGCAACCCGCGCGTGCGCATCGGCGGCCCGGACTGCGCCCGTCCCTACGACGCCTCCATCCTGAACATTTCCGCGATGAGCTTTGGTGCCCTTTCGGCCAATGCGGTGCGCGCCCTGAACAAGGGCGCACAGCTCGGCGGTTTCTACCATAACACCGGCGAGGGCGGCCTCTCCGACTACCACCGCGCCTACGGCGGCGACCTCACCTGGCAGATCGGTACCGGCTACTTCGGCTGCCGCAACCCGGACGGTGCTTTCTCACCCGAGCGCTTCGCAGACACGGCGGCCCTCGACGCCGTGCGCATGATCGAGGTGAAGCTGTCCCAGGGTGCCAAGCCCGGCCACGGCGGCATCCTGCCGGCAAGCAAGAACGACGAGGTCATCGCGCGCATCCGCGGCGTCGAGCCGCACACCGAGGTGGTGTCGCCCTCCGCCCACACGGCCTTCGACTCGCCGCGGGGACTGCTCGAGTTCCTCGCCCGGCTGCGCACCCTGGCGGGCGGCAAACCGGTCGGCTTCAAGCTCTGCGTCGGCCGGCAGAGCGAGTTTATCGCCATCTGCAAGGCCATGGTGGAGACGGGCATCAAGCCGGACTTCATCACCGTGGACGGCGGCGAGGGCGGCACCGGGGCTGCGCCCCTGGAATACAGCAACTCGGTGGGCATGCCGCTGCGGGATGGCCTGGCCTTCGTGGTCGACTGCCTCATCGGCTTCGGCCTGCGCGATGATATCCGTGTCATCGCCGCCGGCAAGCTGATCACTGCCTTTCAGCTGGCCAAGGCCATGGCCCTGGGCGCGGACCTGTGCAACAGCGCCCGCGGCATGATGCTCGCCCTCGGCTGCGTGCAGTCGCTGGTGTGCAATACCAACCGCTGCCCCACGGGCGTGACCACCCAGGACCCGCGGCTGACCCGCGGCCTCGACGTCGAAGACAAGGGCGAGCGCGTGGCGCGCTACCAGCACGAGACGGTCCAAGCGCTCCTCGACATCGTCTCTTCCGCCGGCCTGCGCTCGCCGGGTGAACTCAACCGCTCGCACATCTACCGGCGCATCGACCCGGAGCGGGTCGCGCGCTACGACGCGCTCTACCCTTATCCCGGTGTCGGCGACTTCCTGCGCCACCCGGCGCAGGGACCCTATGCAGCCTTCATCGAGGAGGCCAGCAGCGACTGTTTCCTGCCGCGCAGCTACGTGTTCGCCGGCGAGGCCTGAGCACGGCACGCTATCCCGCCCTTGCGCTGGATCAAGGTCCTCAGCCGCCCACTGTATTAGCGTTGACTAAGGTATTCTGGCTGGAGGTCCCCATGAACTATCCCAAGCTCACTGCCGCCCTGGCGGCGTCCCTGCTCGCGGCCACCCCGGGCCTGGCCGGCGACGTCGACCCGCGACAGGCCGAGGCCCGCAGCCTGGTCAAGCGCTTCGTCGGCACCGTCAAACCGCTGCTGACCTCGACGATCCAGGAACAGGGCCCCGTTGCCGCCATCGAGGTCTGCGCCGAACGGGCCCCCGCACTCGCGGACCAGCTGAGTGAGGAGACCGGCTGGTCCGTGGGCCGGGTCAGCCTGAAGCCGCGCAACACGGAGCGCGCGCAGCCGGACGCCTGGGAACGGGAGCAGCTGGAGCGCTTCGCCGCCCGCGCGGCGGACGGCGAGCCAGGCCCGATGCTGAACCACGGCGAGGTCGTCGACGGCCGCTACCGCTACATGCAGGCACAACCGGTGGGCGGCGTCTGCCTCGTCTGCCACGGCGAGAGCATCGAGCCGGCGGTGGCCGAGGCGATCAGGCACTACTACCCGGACGATCGGGCCACCGGTTATCAGCTCGGCGAGATCCGCGGCGCCATCACGCTGACGGCACCGCCGGAAAGCACCGGGCCCTGACGTTCAGGGCCCGGCGAGTTCGCGGATGATGATCGACCTGGGGTCCAGGGCGCCGTAGCATGCCTTGACCGGGACGCGCTCGTTGAGGCCGTGGGCGTACATCTCGTCCGGGTTCATGAAGATACCGCTCACGCCCCGGGTGGGTACACCGGCGCTGCGGACATCCATGCCGTCCGTGCCGCCGGACTCCATGCAGGTGATCAGGTCGAGGCCCGGGTAGCGGCTGTGCACGGCCTTGGTGACGACAGCCAGCACCTCTCGCCGAGTTCACCGCCGAGCTTCTCGCCCACCTTCTGGGAGTAGGCCTGGTCCTTTCCGTCCAGCGAACCGGCAAGCGATGCACCTTGATGGACTCCTCTCTCAGGCGAAGAAAAGTGTGGGTCAGCTGCGCCACGCCGAACCTGTTGTCGATGGTGCCGCGCGACGCTGTGGCGCAGGGTCGCCATTCCGGTACACTGCGGCAAAGCATAACAGTAACGAGACGAGGAGCACCCATGCGCCGCATTGACCTGACCAGTGCCGGCTTTCTCCTCCTGGAGAAGCGCGAGACCCCCATGCACGTGGGCGGCATCAACCTGTTCACCCTGCCCGACGGGGCCGCGGAGCACGAGTTCCTCGGCGATCTCCGGGAACTGCTGCGCAGCACCACGGCGTTCCGCAAGCCCTTCGGGGAGTACGTCGTCACCGGCAAGACCGGACTCTACTGGGAGAAGGACGAGCATATCGATCTCGACTACCACGTGCGTCACTCGGCGCTGCCAGCGCCGGGCCGCTACCGGGAACTCTTCGCCCTCGCCTCGCGCCTGCACACCACCCTCCTCGACCGGACCCGCCCGCTCTGGGAGCTGCACCTGATCGAGGGCCTGCAGAATCGCCAGTTCGCCGTGTACAACAAGATCCACCACGCGGCCATCGACGGTGTCGGCGCCATGCACCTCACCCGTAGCATGTGCTCCGAGGACCCGGAAGAGCGCATCGATTATGGCCCCTTCTCTCTCGAGGCCTACGAGATCTACAAGGAGATGCGCTTTGGCGCGCGGAAGAAACCCGTGCCGCCCAGGCAGTCCGAGCTGCGCAACGTGGTCGACGCCATCAAGCACCAGTACGACTCCTCCATGCACCTGGTGACCGCCATGCGCCGCTTCGGCGCCGCTTTCATCGGCCGCGGCGGCAACCTCGCCGTACCATGGCACAACGTCCCCAAGACCACCCTGAATACCAGGGTTTCGGGAGCGCGCCGCTTCGTGGCGCAGTCCTTTGATTTCCAACGGGTGCGGGCCGTGAGCAGGGCCCTGGACGCAACGGTGAACGACGTGGTCCTGGCCATGTGCTCCGGCGCACTGCGCCGCTACCTGCTGACCCGCGACGAACTCCCCCGGCACTCGCTCAAGGCCATGGCGCCGGTATCGCTGCGCGACGAGACGGACCTCGACTCGACCAACGCCGTGGGCTTCATCACCGCGGACCTCGCCACCAACGTCTACGACCCGGAGAAACGCCTGCGCACGATCCAGGACTCCATGCGCGCAGGCAAGGACCTGCTGCGCTCCCTGTCCTCGCGCGAGGCGGCCCTGTTCATGCAACTGACCCAGGTGCCCGCACTGCTGACCTCCGTCCTCGGCCTGGCCTCCCGCTACCCGGCCTTCAGCACCGTGGTCTCCAACGTCCCGGGGCCGCGAGAGCGCCTGTACTGGAACGGCGCCCGGCTCGATGGCATCTACCCCGCCTCCATCGTCTTCGACGGCTTCGCCATGAACATCACCATGGTCAGTTATGTCGACAAGCTGGACTTCGGCATTGTCGCCTGCCGCCGCTCCCTGCCGCAGGTGCAGCGCATGATCGATCACCTCGAGGAAGCCCTCGCAGAGCTCGAGGCGGTGGCAGGTACCGCTCCGGCAGCGACGCGCAGCCGGACGACGCAGGGCCGCGGGCCCAGGCGACCGGCCCGCCAGGCCAGCGTCATCAAGCCCAAGCTCGCTGCCAGCGACAAGGCACCCGCAAAATCCCGGTCAGCGGCGAGCGGGAAAGCCGTGCCGAAGAAGGCTCCCTCGAAGAAGGCTCCCTCGAAGAAGGCCTCTTCGAAAAGGGCGTCTCCGAAAAACGCCCCCGCGAAAAAAGCCCCTTCGAAAAAAGCCCCTTCGAAAAAAGCCGCAGCGAAAAAGGCCATAGCGAAAAAAGCGTCTCCGAAGAAAGCAACGCCGGGCAAGGCAAGGCGCGAGAGGGCCGCGAGCAAGCGCAGCGCCGGGGCCGGCCGCTGAAGCGCCAGCCAGATCCACATTGAAACCGGGGAACCAGCCCTGGCTGTTAAGGTGATTTCCCGCCGCTGAGGCGCTGTACGACGGCCACGACCGCGAGCACCAGGAAACCCGCGAGGACACCGACAAGGGCGCCTGCCAGGACCGGTCCGGCCAGTTCGCCGACGGGCCCGAAGCGCGCCGCAGCCGCGGCGACGGCTTGCTCCAGGGCGTGGGCGCTGTGCAGCAGGATGCCGCCGCCGACCATGAACATGGCAGCGGTGCCCACCACGCCCAGCGCCCGCATGAGCCAGGGCGCAAAGGCCAGCAGACCCCTCCCCAGGAACTGCAGGGGCGCGGACTCGCGCTCCGCCAGGTGGAGGCCTGCGTCATCGAGCTTGACGATTCCCGCCACCAGGCCGTAGACGCCCACCGTCATGATCAGTGCAATGGCAGAGAGCACACCGACCTGCGTCGCCAGGGCTTCGCCGGCTACGATGCCGAGCGTGATGACGATGATCTCGGCAGAGAGAATGAAATCCGTACGCACCGCGCCGCGAATCTTCTCCCGCTCGACCTCCCGCGGGTCCGCCACCGGATCCGCCAGACGCTCGATGCGCTTCCGGTGGGCCTGTGCCCTGCTTTCCCGCGAGACCGACACGGCGTGCCAGAGCTTCTCGCTGCCCTCGTAGCACAGGAACAGTCCCCCGCAGACCAGAAGCGGCGCGATCGCCCAGGGCGCGACGGTAGCGAGGGCCATGGCCGCTGGCACCAGGATCACCTTGTTGCGCAGGGAACGCACGGCGACGGCCCAGACCACGGGAAGCTCCCGGTCCGCACGCACGCCGGTGACCTTCTCCGCGTTGACCGCGAGGTCGTCGCCGAGCACCCCGGCGGTCTTCTTCGCGGCCACCTTGGACATGACAGAGACGTCGTCCAGAATCGCGGCGATATCGTCGAGAAGAACGAGAAGACTACTGCCGGCCACGGCGCTGCCTCAGCCGCGCCGCGGCGCCGGGAGCATGTTCGAGCGGGGATAGCGCGGACGCTTGCCCGTCGCGAGGTAGCGCTGGATCGCCTCCTGCGAGCGCAGGGCCACGGCTTTCTTGCGCCGGGCGACAAACTCGTTTTTCTGCAGCGGATCGATGATCCGCGCCTTCTGGTTGTCGTGCCACTGGATGTCGAGGACATCCTGCAGCACGCGCTGCGCATCGGCATCAAAGATGGGGACGAGTACTTCCACGCGATAATCGAGGTTGCGGGTCATCAAGTCCGCGGACCCGATGAAGTAGCGCGGCTTGCCGCGGTTGTAGAATACATAGCTTCGCGGATGCTCGAGGTAGCGATCGACGATGCTGATGCCCTCGATGTTGTCCGAGCGCCCGGGCACGCCCGGCAGCAGGGAGCACATGCCGCGGATGATCAGGCGCACCTCCACCCCGGCTTCGCTCGCCTCGTAGAGTTTCAGCGACAGCTGCTTGTCGACGAGGTTGTTGCACTTCAGGGTGATCGCCGCCCGATGTCCCTTGCGGGCATTGCGGATCTCCGCCTCGATCATCTCGATGATCGCCGGACGGGTCGAGTGCGGCGACACGAGCAGCAATCGATACTCGGGCCGCTTGTAGGTGTATTTGAGAAAGTCGAAGACGTTGGCGACATCCTCGCCGATGGTCTGGTCGTAGGTGAGCAGCGTGAAGTCCGTGTATAGCCGCGCCGTCTTCTCGTTGAAGTTGCCGGTGCCGATGTGGCTGTAGTAGCGAAGACCGCCCTGCTCCCGGCGCTCGATAAGCAGCAGCTTGCTGTGCACTTTCAGGCCCGGGATGCCGAAGATGACCTCGATGCCGCCCTCCGTGAGGCGCTGGGCCCAGTTGATGTTCGCCGCCTCGTCGAAGCGCGCGGCCAGCTCGACCACTGCGCGCACGCGCTTGCCGTTGGCGACGGCGTTGAGCAGCGCATCGACCACACGGGACTCGCTGGCCACCCGGTAAAGGCAGATCTTGATGGATTCCACCGCCGGGTCCAGGGCTGCCGTCTTGAGCAGGTCGATCACGTAATCAAAGGGGTGGTAGGGGTAGTAGAGCAGGATGTCCTGCTCGCGGATATTCTCGAAAATACTGTTGGCTGCGTCGAGTTCGGGCACACGCACCGTCGGCAGGGGCTTCAGCTCGAGATACTTCGGCCCCACCCGGGGGAAGCTCATGAAGTCCTTGGAATTGTGATAACGGCCGCCGGGGATGAGGCTGTCGTATTTACCGAGGTCGAACCGGGCGACCAGGAAGTCGAGCAGGTGCCGGGGCATGTCGCCGTCATAGACGAAGCGGACCGGATCTGCCCGCTGGCGCTGCTTGAGGCTCGTGGCCATCTTCTCGATAAGGCTCTCGGTGATACCTGCATCGAGCTCGATCTCCGCGTCCCGGGAAAACTTGAAACAGTACGCGGAGGACTCCTCGATCGGCAGGATGCCGCGGAACATCTGCGGCAGGCAGGCGCGGATCACGTTGTCGAGGGCAATGAACACCCGGCCGCTCTTGCCCTTGCGCCGCGGAATCTCGACGAAGCGGTTGAGCCGGTCCGTCGGCACTTCCACCACCGCATAGGTATGCCTGTCCGCGGCGACGAGGTCGATGGCGAGATAGAGAGACTCGTCGTTGAGCACCGGAATCGCCTGCCCCTCGTAGAAGAGAATCGGGTCGAGCTCCGGCAGCACCGTGGTCGTGAAGTAACTCTGCACGAACTCGGCCTGGTTGGGCTCCAGCTGGCGCTCGTTGATCATGTAGATGCGCCGGCGCTGCAGGGCTTTCATGACCTCGTTGTAGACGCGCTCGAAGTCACGCTGGGAAGCGACCACCGAGTCCTGGATTGCCGTGAGCAGGTCCTTGGCCTGCTGCCGTGTATTGCCCCGGGAGACGGAAATGAGCCGGCGCACCTCGGCCACGCGCACACGGAAGAACTCGTCGAGGTTGTTCGAAAAGATACCGAGGTAGCGGAGGCGCTGGATCTCCGGCACTGTGGGGTCGGCGGCCTCCTGCAGCACCCGGTCGTTGAAGCGCAGCCAGGACAACTCCCGCGGCATGAAGAGCTTTTCGTCGAGGTCCGCAAGGCGCGGCTGGATGGGGCTGGTCATGGTGCTCCTGTGCTGCTGCCACCGGGCCAGTCCCGGCTTCGTGCCCCAATATGACAGGAACGGCGCGGCCCTTCCACCGCGCCCCCGGGAGGCCGGGTTCAGGTACCTGGCTTCAGGGCGACCACGTCCGTATTCAGGGTCTGAAGCACTGCCTCGGCGGTATTGCCGAGGAGCTTGGCCTTGACGCCGGTGCGGCCGACGGTACCCATGACCACCAGCTGCGCGCGCGAGCGGGCTGCCTCGGAGGTGATCACCTTGGCCACGGGACCACGCTTTGTGCGGAAAGCCTTCTCGGGGATGCCGTGCTTCTCGGCGAGCTTGCTGATGCGCGGCAGCATCGCCTCCCGCTGCTCTTTTGCGTAGCTGTCCGGATCGACGATATCGAGGTCCGCCAGCAGCGTGGGAATCTCGATCGCGGCGATGATGCGCAGTTCCACACCCAGGGCGTCGGCGTAAGCCTTGGCGCGGGCGAGCACAGCGTCGTTGAGCTCCTGCTTGGTGCGCGAGCGCGTACCGAGGTCGAGGGTAGCGAGCACCGGCTTGGTGCGGCTCCACTGCTTCTCGGCCGCGATGAGCACCGGTGCCGGGCATTCCCGGAGCAGGTGCCAGTCCGTCGAGGTGTAGGTGAAGGTGCCGCTGCGGTTGCCGGTCTTGACCACGAGATCGTATTTGCCGCCGGCGCAACGCTTGCTGATCCACTCGTGAATATCTTTCATCCACACCACGCGCAGGGACACGTCCTGCCCGGGCCGGGCGTGGCTGTCGATGCGTTCACGCAGGGCCAGTTCGCGCTGATCGAGAAGCTGGCGCTTGAGTTTCTCCTGCTGCGCCTTGTCACCGGTGAGGCGGCGCAGGGAGGCATACGTGAAGGCGACCACGTCGACCCTGTGGCCCAGCTTGTGGGCGAGCTCCAGGCCCCGCGGCGTGGCGACACACCTGTCGTCAAGGTCGGCAATAACCAGCAGCTTTCCCATGGTGACTTCGTCCGGATGATGTGCCCCCATTATAGGCAGCGCAAACGCTGTGGCCAGCCTCAGCGGTCCGCGCGGGCGAGGAAATCGACCACGCGCTGCGCCGCCTGCGCCGGGTGCTCCAGGGGGAACAGGTGTCCGCCGGGGCAGCCGTGCAGCTCCGCCCCGGGCTGCAGCCGCGCCCAGCGCAGGAACATCGCCTTCGTGAGCGTGTCGGAATGCTCCCCGCGCAGGCCCAGGGTGGGCAGGCGCAGGCGCGCAAGCCGCGGCCAGACGAGCGGCGCGCTGGCGTAGATCGCAGCCTCCCAGGCCGCCGGAAAGGCCAGTTCGACACCACCACCCGCCGCAGGCCTGCAGCTCGCGGCCACGTAGTCGGCGAGGACCTGGTCGTCGAACGCGCGAAAGGCCCGCTTGCCGCGGTAGAAGGCAAAGGCCTCGTTCTCGTCTGCGAAATGCTGCGGCCGCGCCAGGGTACGGCGGATCATGGGCATGCGCTGGAGACGTCGCCGAGGCGTCAGGCGTGTAGCCAGCACGAAGCGCGCGGGCAGGAAAACCGGATCCAGGAGCATCAGACCGCGAAAGCGCTCCGGCGAACGGCCGGCGGCCAGGAGACCGATGGTCCCGCCCATGCTGTGGCCGAGGAGCCAGGGCCGCTCGAGCCCGCTGGTCTCGAGCGCGGCGAGGAGGTCTTCGGCGAAGGAGGCCCAGCGCAGCCGTCCCGCGGGCGGTTCCGGAGCGCCCCAGAGCGGCCGGTGGCGCACAGCGACTACCCGACAGCTGCCCGTCAGCCGGTGCAGAAACTGCCGGTAGCTCGCCGGCGGGTAACCGTTGGCGTGCGCGAAGAGCACCGGTGTCCCCTCCCCGCCGAAATCCTCGATGCGCTCGTCCATGCTCCCTCCCCGCGGTCGCTCCAAGGGTACTCGAAGCGCGACCGGGGAGGCAGCCCTCGAAATCGCCCCGCAGCTGCGTATACTGCCGCGACGTCCCCGCACCCCGTGCCACGACCGCAAGGAGACCACCATGGCTATGGAAACGCTCGCCGCCAGCCGCTGTTTCGACGGAGAGCAGCTGCGCCTGCGCCACGCCTCCACTGCCCTCGACTGCAGCATGACCTTTTCCGTCTACCTGCCGCCGCAGGCAACCGCCGGGCCGGTGCCGGTGCTGTACTGGCTCTCCGGCCTCACCTGCACGGACGAGAACTTCATCACCAAGGCCGGCGCCCAGCGCTACGCCGCCGAGGCCGGCATCGCCCTCGTCGCGCCGGACACCAGCCCCCGCGGGGACGGCGTACCGGACGACCCCGAGGGCGCCTGGGACTTCGGCCTGGGTGCGGGCTTTTACGTCAACGCCACCGAGGCGCCTTGGCGCGATCACTACCACATGTACGACTATGTCGTGCACGAACTGCCCGCGCTGGTGACCGCCGAGTTCCCGCTGCGCGAGGGCCCGGCGGCCGTCGCCGGCCACTCCATGGGCGGCCACGGCGCGCTGGTGACGGGCCTGCGCAACCCGGAGCGCTACACGAGCATTTCCGCCTTCGCGCCGATCTGCGCTCCCTCCCGGTGCCCCTGGGGACAGAAGGCCCTCGGCCACTACCTGGGCGAAGACCCGGCGCAGTGGCGCCACTGGGATGCAGAAGCGCTGCTCCGCGACGGCGCCCGGGCGCAGCCGCTACTCGTGGACCAGGGCGAGGCCGATGGCTTCCTGGCGGAGCAGCTGATGCCGGAACGCCTGGAGGCGGTCTGCGCCGACACCGGCGTCGAGGCGACCCTGCGCCGGCAGCCGGGCTACGACCACAGCTATTACTTCATCGCCAGCTTCATCGGCCAACACATCGCCTTTCACGCAGAGCGGCTGGCAGCGGTCTGAGGCGTGCAGAGTTACTGGCACGTGGGATAAAGCAGCCAGGCCCACTCGCGGGGACGGAACGGCTGCCAGTCGCCCGCGGGCTGAGCGAGACGCTCGGCGACGAGGAACCAGATCGCCGGGTTCAGGGTCATGCCGCAATGGCTGCCGCGTACCTGGATGCTCTGCGCCTGCGGGTGCGCCGCGTCCGCCACCTGCCGCGCGGTGCGCCAGTTGCAGATGCCGTCTCCCTTGGAATAGATCGCCGTTGTGGGCACCGGCGGCGCCGTCGGTAACACGGTTTCCGGGATCGGCAGGTCGTCCCGCGGGTTCAGGCTGGCGAAGAGCCGCGCCGGGTAGGAACCGGTCCAGCGCCCTTCGCCGAAGGGGCTGCCCAGAGAGATCACCTGGCGCACCCGCGCCGGCAGCTCGCGCGCCAGCTCCCGGGCGAAGATGCCGCCGAGGCTGTGCCCCACCAGGGAGATCGGCCCGCCGTAGCGCGAGGCCAGGAACTCCACCCGCTCGACCAGTGCCTCCAGGACACCCTCGCGGGGCCCGAGGTTGCGGCCCTGGGCCCAGCCGTGCACCGCATAGCCCTTGCGCGCCAGGAACCGGCGCAAGGCGGCGTTATAGCCGTCGGAGCCCAGGAAACCCGGCAGGATCATCACCGGGTGGCCGTCGCCCTCGGGGGCACTGGCCAGCAGCCCGCGGGCGAGGCGCAGAGACAGCACCTCGAGCACCACGCGGTGCGCCTCGGTAAGCGCCAGCAGCGGATGGGGCGGCGGGATATTGGTGTCGACGGGGGGCCGGTACCGGTCCTCGACCGGCGTGGCCCCGGCAAGCGCCTGATTCAGCCTGGACCTCCTGCACGGTGTGCGGGGCGCTTCTTGCGGGAAGCGGAATATCGTTATACAGGAAGAGCATAGCGCACGGCGGCCGCCCGGGAAAGAGAGACCGGGGAGAGTGTTAGCCCAAAGCAGTAATGTCCCCTCTGCCCAATTTTAAAATGTCCCCTTTTTGGTTTTTGGAGGGGCATGGTGACGGAGCGCATTACCATGAGCAGGCGGGAGGTGGATCGGCTGGGTGTGATTCAGGCTGTAGCA
>NZ_JBTOLW010000028.1:0-54064 GCF_054552115.1 Pseudohaliea sp.
CCGACGGCCGTTCCCAGCCAGTTTGCCTGGCGACCATAGAGCATTGGAACCACCTGATTCCATCCCGAACTCAGCAGTGAAACGATGCATCGCCGATGGTAGTGTGGGGTCTCCCCATGTGAGAGTAGGTCATCGCCAGGCTCCAAAAAGGAAAACCCCCGGTCCGTTGGACCGGGGGTTTTGCTTTTAGGAACCGAGGATCTACTGCCACTACAACCCGGGTCCCATGTGACAACCCCTGCACCGCAGGTGCGGGGTTGGGGCGCCGAAGGCGTCGCGAAGCGATCGCGAGCACCGCTCGCGACCCAAAGTAGGTCATCGGTGTGGCACCCAGCCAAAACAAACTGCCGATACCTTAAGACTCTGACATCAGCCTCGCACACCCCTCCACCACCATCCCCCGAACCCCCACAAAAAACTCATCCTCCCCATGCTCCGGCCGCTCATGCACCCAACCGAGCAGCGCCAGCCCCCGCAGAAGCAGGAACACCGGCAGCATAGCCTCATCCCGCGGCGCCAGCGGGCGCACCTCTCGATAGCCTGTTAGCAGCGCCTCGCGCAGGGCCGGGAAGTCGCCGTCCGCGTGGGCTTCGATGAGTGCGGAAGCCAGGTCATAGCCATGCCAGCCGTAGGCCGCGTCGTCGAAGTCGATCAGGCCGAGGTTGCCTTCCGCATCGACGAGCACGTTCCCGGGATGAAGGTCCGCGTGTATGAGACTGTAGTTATCGCGGTGCGCGCCGTAATCAACGAGCATGACCCGCAGGCGGTCTCGTGCCTTCCGTACGAGCGTCCGCTCGTCGACGCCGAGGCCGCCGTTTTCCCAGAAGCGCCCCCAGCGCGGCTGTTCACCGAGAAGACCGTCCCGGTCCAGTGCCGGCCGCGTGAAACCTTCCGGCGCCTTCCAATCCGCAGCCTGGCTGTGCAGTCGGGCGGCGAGCGCCCCGAGGCGATTGAACAAGCGTCGGCGCTCCAGGCTATTGGCCTTTGCCAGGTAACCATCATCGAGAATCTCCCCCGGCAGCCAGCTGACCATGCTCGCGTAGCGCCAGCTTTCCTTGCCGGACTCCGAGGTCGACACCGGCACGAAGTGCCGACCGTCGCAGGCAGCGGGGGCGGTTTGAATCCGCAGCCCGGCCGCTGCCAGGGCATCGCGCCAGCGGCGCTCCGACTCGAGCTCTTCCAGCGTGTTGTAGCCGGGCCGGTGCAGCCGCAGAACGTATGCTTCGCCCGATTCTGTCGTGACCCGGAAGCTGACGTTCTCGGACACCGCCGCCGTCGCAAGCCTGCTGGGGCGCACCGGGAACTGCGCCAGCGCTTCCCGGGCTGCCGGAAGATAGGGTGCGGTTGGGTCTTCAGTGCTCACTGCGGATGCCGAACACCGTGTCGCAGGCCTCGAGGAAGTAAGGTGCATCGTCTTTGCCGAAGACGAGCGGTGGCCGGAGCTTCAGAATATTGCCATGCACCCCGGCGGCGCCAAGCAAAATGCCCGCAGCGCGGAACCGGTTGGCAAGGGCTCTCGCTGCGGCCGGGTCCGGCTCCCCGCTTAAGAGGTCGCGCACGATCTCCACGGCCAGGAACAGGCCGCAGCCGCGGATGTCACCCACCCCCGCTGCGCCGGCGAGCCTGCTTCGCAGCGCTTCCAGCAAATAAGCGCCGGTGCTGGCGGCATTGCCCACCAGGGCCAGGCGCTCGATCTCGTCGAGCACCGTCATGCCTACGGCCGCCTGCAGCGGGGTCGAGGCAAAGGTATTGAAGTAGTCCGTCTCCCGCCGAAACGCCTCCACGTTTTCGCGGGATGAAGCCGCAGCGGCGAGGGGCAGCCCGTTGCCCATGGGTTTGCCCATGACCACGATGTCCGGCGTAAAGCCCATGGCCTCGTAGCCCCACCAATGACCCGTGCGGCCGAAGCCGCACTGCACCTCGTCACCGATGACGAGCCCGCCTTCCCGGTGTACCAGTTCGGTCGCCGCCGCGAGGAAGTCAGCCGGGACGCGCGGCAGGCCCTCGTTGGCAAAGATCGAGCAGACGATGAAGGCGGCGAGGCCGTATCCGTCGCGCTTGAGCCGCGCGATGGCCGCCTCCACCCGCGCCAGGTAGGCGGCACAGAGCTCATCCTCACTGGCACCGGGCACGAGCGGGCGATAACCGTCGGGATAGGGAAAGCCGCGCACCACTCCGGCCGGCCCCTGGGTATCAGTGCCGACCTCCGTCAGGCGGGCCACCAACCCCGCGTTGCCGTGATAGGCGGCATCGCTGCAGACAATACCCGCCTGCCCGGTGACAGCGCGGGCCATGGCCAGCGCCACCTCGTTGGCTTCGGTACCGGTGCAGCAGAACACCACGCTCTCGATGCCGTTATGGTGCAGAGCGCAGAGCCGCTCGGCATAGGCGACGATGCTCTCGTGCAGGTAACGGTTGTGCACGTTCAGCGTGGCCTGCTGCGTGGCCATGGCCTCGGCGACG
Source organism: Pseudohaliea sp. (assembly GCF_054552115.1). NCBI lineage: Bacteria > Pseudomonadati > Pseudomonadota > Gammaproteobacteria > Cellvibrionales > Halieaceae > Pseudohaliea > Pseudohaliea sp. Next base: position 2,464 of record NZ_JBTOLW010000028.1, read on the forward strand.
GCCCGGTTGCCGTGCCCGACGCAGGGCACGTTGTTGTAGAGATCGAGGTAGCGCCGGTCCTCCCGGTCGAAAAGGTAACAGCCCTCGCCGCGGACGATCTCCACGGGGTCGTCATAGAAGAGCTCCGCCCCCGGGCCCAGGGCCAGGTCGCGGCGTTCCTGCAAGGGGGAACGGTGCATCCTCAGACTCCTGCTGTTCACGTGGCCAGCGCGATCGACAGCGTCTCTTCGTCCCGGCAGCAGTGTTTCAGGTCGCCGGGCCGGGCAGCTCTGTCACCGCACGATACGCCTCATCGATCGCGACATGGGTGTAGGCGCTGGCACCGGCGTCCGAGTTGGCGATGGCGATGCGGCCGAAGGGCCGCCGAGCGATCTCGTGCGGCGCCCCTCCTTCGGCCCAGTCCTCGTCCCACAGGTCGAGGTATTCGTAGGCGTAGCCGTGCGGCCAGCGGTTCACGGTAATCGCCAGCACATCGCGCGCCACGTCGAAACCGGCCGACCCCAGCAGCCCGTCGAGCACCGTGCGCACCTCCCGCTCGTAATCCTCGAAGCTGAGCTGGAGCATCGCCTCCCGGGAGGCGCGCAGTTGCGCCTTGACGTCGACGGCTTCCGGCGGCGGCGAGATCGTCCCCCAGAAGACCAGCGATACGGGCCCGCTGTCGTTGATGTCATGCCGGTACCCGCCGTTGTTGATGCCGCGGAAGGTGAACAGGCTGGCGTGCAGGCGGCCGGGGCAGTCCACGGCGTCGATGCCGAGCCGGTCGAGCGCGTCGGTATTGCGGATCAACACATTGGTCAGGACCAGGGGGTGCTTGACCTGGTAGGCCAGTGCGTCCTTTTGTGTCTCCGGCAGCGCGGGACAGAGGTGGGGAATAATCGCGTTGTAGCAGGCCAGGATACAGTGCCTCGCCCGCACTCTCTCAACCCCGCCGTCGCGGTAGTAGGTCACCGCGACGCCGTCGTCATCCCCGTTGGTATTAAGGACCGTGGCGTTGAGGCGCAGGCGAACGTTCGCACCCGGCCGATCGAGCCTGGAGTAGTCGAAGCGGGCCAAAGCGATATTGCTCGCGTCGGTTTTCGGAGCCACGTCGGGGATCAGCCTGGCCACCTGCAGTCTTGCCAGACTGGCGTTGCCATCCGGCCACATCGCAGCGGGGTAGTCCCATGCATCTCTCTCCGGTTCCTCTCCGAGAAGGTGCGTTCCCGGGAAGCCGTCCCAGAAGCACTCCATCGCCGAAAGCGCCCGCAGCTCCAGGCCCCAGCTGCCGTGGGCCAGCTTGTCGAAGAGCTGGGTCACTTCGGGGTCCAGGCCGCAGTGCCGCTGCAGGAATTCCGGGTAGGAGATAGACCGCAGGTAGGCCTCTGCTGCCTCCTCGTCCATGTCGTCCAGCACGTTTTCCCGTCGTTGGTAAAAAGCCTTGAGTTGCTCGCGCCCTGCGGGCGAAATCGGGATCTGGTCGATGATGTCGGGTGCCGGCCCCGGGAACGTCAGGTCACAACGGGGTACCAGTCGGTCAACACCATAGGTCTCCTGGTCGAACCACATGGCCGGGCTGTTGGGTGCCGTCCGGCCGTAGCGGAACTGCTGTTGCTCCCGCATCGCTTCCACGTCAACGCCGTGTGTGTCCAGAAAGGACTCGACGGTATCGCTGAACTGCCACCACTCGAGGTTGTGCGTACCACCGAGGGAAAGGCGCATCTTGCCCGCCTGGTGGAACTCATTGCGCCTGGCATGGCCGCCGAAGTCGTCGTGGTTCTCGAGCAGGAGAATCCTTGAGCTGGAGCCGAAGCGCTCCCGATAGAAGTGAGCCCCTGCCAGGCCTGAAATCCCGGCACCGACGATGACGAGGTCATAGCTTTCATCGAGGTCCCGCGGTTCGGGAAAGGACGCCCCCTCCCGTGCGAGCGCATGCGCGGCCTCGAAGGAGCCCGGGTGCGAACCCCGCATGCCGGTGCGGACTGGCGGGTACTCCGCTGCGGTGGGTACCTGTTTCGATGCAACGGAAGCGATGGCATCGAGGCCGGGGACCGCGGCAGCAAGGCCGGCGGCCGCCGCACCGTGCAGGACGTCGCGCCGGCTGATTGGCGCATTCATGCCCAAGGCCTCGTCGGATTTCCCTGTCACCGGCATTCCTCTCACTCATCTCGCATCGGGGTCGCTGCTCGCTTCGTTACCGCAGCCTGCCGTCAGGCCAGTGCCGGCGCTACCGCCGGGGGCGTCGCGGCGGCGCCCCCGGCATTTGCTCAGAAGCTGTAGCTGGCCCTTACGCCGGCCGTCCTTGGCCGCGAGGGGCCGAAGACATACTGTGGATAGGGCGTACCGTCGAAGCCTTCTCCGAAGGTGCCGTCCTCCCAGCTGTTGTTGAAGACGTTTTCCACGTAGCCGCTGACCATCCAGTTCTCCTCCTGGTAACCGACGACGATATCCGTCTGGTCCAGGAAGCGGATTTCCTGCTTGGCAAGGTCTTCAGGTATCCAGTCACCCTTTGCATCATCTTCCCAGCTGTAGGCGATGTTGCCGAAGAGCTGACCTCCGCGGCTTCCTACCGGGAAGCTGCCATTCAGGATGGCGAAGGCCGTGAACTCCGGTGCGAGCGGAAGCGGCTCGCCCTCGCACGCGTCCACGGTCGCGCCGAGATCCACCGCCGCACCGCAGAAAGCCTGGACTTCATTGGCCTCTGAATCGAGCCATGATCCGCCGAGTCGCAGGGTGATGTTGTCGGTGACTGCCGCGCGAATATCAACCTCGCTGCCCCAGCCATCCAGGATACCAACGTTGCCCGCAACGGTCCTGAAGCCTGGTCCATTCGGGTTCGGTTCGGTGAAGAAGGCCTGCAGATCCTTGTATTCATAGAGGAACGCCGTCCAGGCAAGATCCAGTCGGCCGTCGAGGAATCGCCCCTTGTAGCCTATTTCATAGGAGGTGACGGTTTCCTCGTCGAAGTCCGCAGGGCGGTCCCGGCCGGGCAGGGCCGGACCGCTCACCGTGGTGCCGGTAGCGCGGTTCTCAAATGCGTATACGTCGTAGCCACCGGGCTTGAAGCCCGTCGAGATAGTCGCGAAGAGCAGCGTGCTGTCGGTGGGGTGCCAGTTGGCCGCCAACCGATAGGTAACGCCGTCCCAGTCCGCCGAATCGGAGACGGGGCCCTCCGGGGTAGGCGTAAGCCCGCCGATGCCGCCGGAGAACTGGGACCCCCCCAGGTCAGGGAGCGTCTCGTTGGAGTATTCCCGTTCGTCGTACTGGTAGCGAACACCCGCGGCGACGTCAAAACTCGGGCTGAACTTGTAGCGCAGCTCGACGTACGCCGAGTAGCCCTCGTACTTGCCCAGGGTCTCGTTGTAATCGTTGATGAGGCCGTTGGTCGAGGGCGTGAACTCGTAGCCGAGATAGTCTTCATAGAAGCCGGTGCAGCCGCGGTAGGCGTCGCCGGCGTAGTAGTAGTTCAGGTACAGGTCGCAGTAGACATCCTCGCTCTGGATCTGGCCGAAGGTGGTGTCGATATCCTCCTGGTAGATGGAAGCTCCGACGTACCAGTCCAGCGGTCCCTCGCTCTGCGATGTCAGCCGCAGTTCCTGTTCGAAATAGTCGCCGGACTGGAACTGTTCGTACTCGTAGAGCGTGATGGGGAGCCCGTCAAAATCCTCGCCGTACTCGTAGTCATGATCCTTGTAGTGGGTCAGTGAGCTGATGGTCGCCCAGCCGAGGTCGTATTCCAGCAGCAGTCCGACGGAGAAAATCTCGGAGACATCCCGCGAATTGATCTCATCGTTGATGTTCACCTGGCGATCCGTCCCGACTTCCCAGGGTTCGCCGCCGTTGAGGAACAGCGATGGCGGGCTGCTGAAATTGGGGCCCTCGCCGGTGACCCGGTAGATGGAGCCGGCCTGGTCCCGGTCGTCATACTGGAAGATCAGGTCGCCCGTGAGTTTCTCGGTCTGGTAACGGAAGCTGACACGCAGCGAATCGTTATCGTGCGCGATAAGGTCGTCCCCGCCAGCGAGGTTTTCGACGTAGCCATCCTCCTCTGTATGGATGCCTGCCACACGCATGGCCAGGTTGTCCGTCAGCGGGAGGTTGACTGCGCCCTCGAACACGAAGACACCGCGCTCGCCCACGTCGAGTTCGCCGTAGCCTTCGACGCCTTCTGTGCTGGCCTTCTGGGTGATCACGTTGAAGGCGCCCGTGACGGCACCTCGTGGGAAGAGGAAGCCCTGGGGTCCGCGGAGGACCTCGGAGCGTTCGATATCATAGAGGCTGCTCACCGCGGCGCCCGTACGCCCCTGGTAAAGGCCGTTGACGTAGAAGCCGACAGACGGCTCGGCACCGTTGCCGAACAGCTCTGTCCGAATGCCGCGAACGTTGACGGTATCGAGGAAGGAGTCCTTGGAGTTGCCCGAGATACCGGGCGTGAAGGAGATCAGGTCCTTGATATCGTTGATGTTGAGCAGGCGTGTCTCGGCGCCGCTAATCGCCGAGATGGAGAGCGACACATCCAGCAGCGATTCGCTGCGCTTTGTCGCCGTGACAACCACTTCCTCCAGTTGCTGGGCACTGAGAGGCGAGGCCGCCGCCCCGGTGAGAATCGCCACGGAAACCGCCTGGGCCAGTCTCGACCTTGGCCCGAGGGGGCGTTCCGAATGGTATACATACGCTCGCTTCCGGCTGTAAGACGGTGGGTGCTTCGCCATGGTTTTCTCCCGCTGAGTCAGCTCTTGTATTTGTGTCCCGGTCTCTACTCTCCTGAAAACTAGCCGTGCGAACGGCATGGTGCAACTTGGGGAGTCATAACGAAAACAGGCCGCCTTTGCGACCGTGCCTATACGCACGGCATTCGGCGCTCAATTGGTGCGGCCAACGCGGGCCATGCACCGGATTGGCCTTGCTATCCCCCGGCGCTGAGCTCTAGGGGGATACCCTCACGCTCCAGGGCTTCGCGCATTGGGCGCAGCTGCTGCTCGTAGCGGCGCCAGCGTCCGACCGAGCGGGTGTGCGCTGGCTGTCGGACCTGAACCGAGCTGGCGGTGGTCACGGCGCCGGACTGCTCGTGGAAGTGCAGGCAGGCGTCTTCCCACGGCAGGCCCAGGAAGTCGATGAGCGCACGTGCGTTCGGCTCGAGGTTGGCCGCCGTGTCTTCGTAGGAGATGTCGTGGAAACGATCCCCGAAACGCGCCCGCCAGGTGTCCATGAGCTTGAAGTAGCGGGCGTGATGGCGCGCCATCTCCGCCTGCTCGTAGGAATGAGGATAGGCATCGGCAAATAGCTGTTTGAAGCTGGCAAAGCAGGCATCCATGGGGCTGCGCCGCACGTGCACGATCCGGGCGTTTGGCAGTGCTTTCAGAATCAGTGGGATGTACAGGTAGTTGGGCGGCAGCTTGTCCACGAAGCGAGGGGTGTCCCCGCGCAGCTTGGCCGTCGTTTGCAGGTAGGCCCCGCCCAGTTTCGCTGGGTCGATGGTTGCGCCCAGCTCCGCAAGCTTCGGGGATACGGCGTTCGCTTCGCGGTAGTCCCCGAGGCGGCGCAGGCAGTGGCCGAACTGCCTGAGTTCGCCCGCGGAGTGAACCTGGGAATGGGCGACGATGATGCGTTCGATGAGGGTCGTCCCGGTTCTCGGCTGGCCGACCACGAAGATGGGTGACGGGTCCTCGTTGCCTGACGGGCCGCTTTCGAGCCACTCTCGGGTGAACGTGTCGGCGAAGGCCCGGAACATCGCGACTTCCCGTGACTCGTCGAAATCGAGGGTCTTGCGACGTTCTCCCGCACCCCTTTCGAAAGCCCGGAACGCATCATCCCAGGCCTCGAGATCTTCGAGCTCCTTACCCATCGCGTAATAGAGAAATGCGAGGCCGCGGGGGTTCCGCGTCCGCGTGACGAGTGCCTCGAGCGTTTCGATATGTCGACGATCAGTGGCCTTGCGCAGGCCCGAGACCAGCCAGTGTGCCTGGGGGTGGTTTGGTACGGTATGCAGCACTTCGTCGAGCAGGGTTTCCGCCTCGTCCAGGCGGTCGAGGAACATGTGGTTGTTCGCGAGGTTGATCTGGTGCGTCACGCTCCCGGGGTTCTTCTCCAGGGCCCGCTGAAACCAGCGGCCTGCCTCTTCCTGTTCGCCGAGTTGCCCATGGACCGTGCCGATGAGGTCGAGGACGACCGGGTTCTCCTCCGCATGCTCCACCGCTTTCGCCAGCGCGGCATCCGCTCGTCCGGCCTGGCCCGCGCGCACGAAGAGGCTGGCGAGGTTTGCCCAGGCGGCGCCGTGTGTGGGCTCCAGTTGAGTGACGGACCCGAAGGCGCGAATGGCGTTGGCAGTCTGCTTGATCTCAAGGGCAATGAGGCCGACCAGGAAATGGCCCTCGACGAGGTCCGGCTTCGCGGCGAGCACCTTCTTGCAGCACTGTGAGGCGTCGTTGACCCGGCCGGCGTTCAGATGGTTGAAGCCCTCGCGCAGGACATCCTGCATCCAGGGCGCGGTGGGTCTGGAAGAGGTTTGCTGCATGTGCTTTCCTGACGGGTCGAAGCCCAATCTTGCAGTCTGCGCGAGGGCGGCGCAACAGTCGGTCCCTTAAGGAGCGCTCGATGAATGCTGTCGCTGAAGTCCTTGTCGTTGGGGCCGGTCTTGCCGGTATCGCGGCTGCCACCCGCCTCGAGAAGCGTGGCGTTCGCGTCATCGTGCTCGAGGCGAAGGACTGGCCCGGAGGCCGTGCCGCCACCTCCGAAGCGCTGGGCCGGCCGGTCGACCTGGGCGCGAGCTGGCTCCACGGCACCCGGGATCACCCCCTCCATGACCGGGCGCAGGCCAATGGCTTGGCCCTGATACCCTTCGACTACGACAGTGCCGCGCTCTACCGGGCCGGCGGAGAACCCGAAACAGCGCCTGTCGATACCATCGATCGATTCGAGGAGGCGCTCGAACGGCTCGGCCGTGGCGCGAAGCGCCATGACTCGGTGAAGGACAGGATGGCGAGGCTGGACGGCCGGCTGCGTGATGAACTGCCCTCAGCGCTCCGGGATTTCCTGGTCGCGACCGTCCTGGAAGAAGAATACGCAGCGGACGTCCACGAGCTTGCTGCGAGGGCGCTGGAGGAGGGGCGCTCCATGCGCGGGGGCGATGCGATTCTCCAGGGCGGGTACGCCGCGCTTTACCGTCCGTTGTGCTCGCGGCTGGACATCCGCCTCGGCACCGCGGTGTCGGAGATCGACCTGGGCGGGGATGGCGTTACGGTCACTACGTCGGCGGGCCGCTTCACGGCGGACCAGCTGATTCTCACGGTGCCCCTGGGCGTGCTGAAAGGTGGTGGACTGCGCATCGTACCGCCCCTGCCAGCGCCTCAGCGGCGGGCCATCGATGCCTTGGGCATGGGCCTCTGCAACAAGCTGTATCTGCAGTTTCCACGGATCTTCTGGGACGAGGAGGTGCAGGTGGTGGGCTACCAGCATCCCGAGCGCGGCCGCTGGCTGTCCTGGTACAACTACGCGCGCGTGATCGGGCTGCCGGTGCTGCTCGGCTTTTGCACGGCGAACGCGGCAGTGTCGGTAGAGGATCTTGATGACGACGCCACGGTGGCGGACGCGATGGCGGTGCTCAGGCGAATCTATGGCCCCGCCATCCCGGAACCCGAGGCCGCGATTGTCACGCGTTGGGGGAAGGATCCCCACAGCCTGGGTGCCTACTCCTTCCTCAGGGTCGGTGCGCGCCCGTCGCAGCGGGACGAGCTGGCCATCCCCGTGCTTGATCGTCTGCTGATTGCCGGAGAGGCAACCGACCGGCGCTACCCGGGAACGACACAGGGCGCATGGCGGGCAGGGCGGCGGGCGGCAAAGGTCGTGTTGAACCTTCGGCGCCCGTGATCAGAGCGCGCGCAGGTACCAGGCGTAATCAAGGTCCGGGACCTGCGCGTGGTACAGGTCGCTCTCCCCCTGGCGCTGGGTCGCGAAGGCGTCGATGAAGGCCTCGCCGAGGTAGTGCGGAAGCACCTTGCCCGAGCGCAGGAGGCCGATCGCCGTGTCCAGCCGCTGCGGTATCGTCACCTCGCTGTCCGACAGGTCCATCTCCCGCGTGACCGGTTCGCTTGGCGTCGCGCCCGCTTCGAGCCCGTAGTGTATGCCCGCCAGCACCGCCGCCACCACGAAGTGGGGATTGGCGTCGGCACCGGCAATGCGGTGCTCGATGCGCCGGTTCTGCTCCGTGGAGGCGGGAATGCGCAGGGCCACTTCCCGGTGATCGTAGCCCCAGCTCCGCCCTGCCGGCGCGAAGGCGCCGGGGGTGAAGCGCCGGTAGGAGTTGGGATTCGGCGCGAAGATCGCCATCGCCTCGTCGATGGTGGCCTGCAGGCCGCCGATGGCGTGACGCAGCGGTTCGGTGAGCGTCGGCGGCGTGGTCGCCTCGTGGTGCGCGAAGATGTTGCTGCCGTCCTCGCGGTAGGCGCTGGCGTGGATGTGCAGGCCGCTGCCGCCCTGGTCGGCGAAGGGCTTGGCCATGAAGGTCGCGCCGAGGCCGTGGCGGCGGGCGACGCCCTTGATGATGCGTTTGAGCAGCAGTGCGTGGTCACCGGCGAGGAGCGCATCGTGCTGGTGGTGCGTGTTGATTTCCCACTGGCCCGGCGAGAATTCGCTGTGGATGGCCGTGAGCGGCACCGCCTGGCGTTCACAGGCCCCGCGCACATCCTCCAGGAATGCGTCGCACTCGATAAGGTCATCGGGCATGCAGTACTGGATGCCGTGCTGGCGCTCGCCGGTGCCGGGAATGCGGCCGAGCCGCGGCGACGGCCTTGGACCGTCCCCGTCCTCGAGGAGGTAGAACTCCAGTTCCGTTGCCACCACCGGGCTGAGGCCGCTGGCCCGATAGCGCTCGAGGACACGCAGGAGCGGCGCGCGGGGATCCATGTCCGCATAGCGTCCGTCGCCGGTGGCGAAGCCGGTCAGCACCTGCGCGGTCGGCGAGTCGACCCAGGGAATCGGCGCGAGGGTGCCGGCCACCGGCAGGATGAGCTGGTCCGGGTCGCCGCCGATAATCCGCTGGTCCTGGCCGGCATACATATCGCCGCGGATGCCCAGGTAGGGCACGGTCACCGGGACGGTGAAGCCGCCCTCGAACAGGGATGCAAACTCCCGGCGCTGGATGCGTTTGCAGCGCAGCAGGCCGTTCATGTCCGGCATGAGGACTTCCAGCAGCTGCACCTCGGGGTGCGTACGCAGGAAGTCGTCCAGTTCCCCGCGGTCGGCGAAATTCATGGCAGTTCCTTCTGGTCAGGCTAGCGGGAGCGTGGAACAGAGTTTGCAGTACTGCAAGAGACGGGGGCTTCCTAGCCCATCGGCCCGGAGGTTGCAGGCGCTGGCCGCCCCTAGACTCACCCAGGCAGTGACTGCGGGGGAAATCCTGTGACAGAGCGTGTGGACGTCATCGTCATCGGCGGAGGGCACAACGGGCTGGTCTGTGCGGCCTACCTCGCCGCCGCCGGCCGAAAGGTGCTGGTTCTCGAGGCCCGCGACCGCATCGGTGGCGCCGCGCTGACCGAGGAATTCCACCCGGGCTTCCGCAATTCTGTCTATTCCTATTCCATCAGCCTGCTTCACCCGAAGGTCATGGCGGACCTGGATCTCGCCGCCCACGGCCTGGAAGTGCTCGAGCGCCCCGCCGGCACGCTGAGCATGCTCGATGGTGACCACCTGCAACTCACGCGTGACGAAAAACAGGCACACGAGGAGCTGGCGCGCTTTTCGCGACGCGATGCCGAGCGCATCGGCGCCTTCGAGGCGGAGATCGGCGAGGTGGCGATGGCGCTCCGTGCCCTGGCGACGGAAGCGCCGCCGAACTTCGGCGGCGGCTGGCGCGATGCGCTCGCGCTCCTCAAGGGCGGCAATGCCCTGCGCAAGCTCGACAGCAAGCACCAGATGGTGCTCGGCGAGTTGATGACGCGCTCCCTGGGCGATCACCTCGACGCCTGGTTCGAGAGCGAGGCGCTGAAGGGCCTGTTCGGCTTCGAGGGCATTATCGGCAACTTCCGCGACCCCTATGATGCCGGCACCGCCTACGTCCTCCTGCACCACGCGTTCGGCGAGGTCAACGGCAAGGCGGGTGCCTGGGGCATTGCCCGCGGCGGCATGGGCGCTATCACGGACGCCATGGCGGCTGCCGCCCGGGCACGCGGCGTGCGCATAGAAACGGAAGCGCCGGTCGCCAGGATCCTGGTCGAGAACGGCGCCGCCTGCGGCGTAGTGACGGAGGACGGCCGCGAGTTCCGCGCGCCCGCAATCGCCGCCAACGTGCATCCGCAGTTGCTCCTGACCCGGCTGCTCGACCCGGAGTCGCTCGAGGCCGACGACCGGCGCCGCATCGACGCCTACCGCAGTCACTCCGCGACCCTGCGCATGAACGTGGCCCTGTCGGAGCTGCCCCGCTTAACCACCATGCAGGGCCGGGACGATTTCCACTTCCTCGGCGCGATCGAGTTTTCGCCCTCGCTCGGCTACCTGCAGGCCGCCTACCGCGATGCCCGGGACCGGGGCTGGGCGCGGCGCCCGGTCATCTCGATGCAGATCCCGAGCACGCAGGATGACAGCCTGGCGCCCCCCGGCGGCCATGTTGCCAGCCTGTTCTGCCAGCACTTCAACCGCCACCTGCCCGATGGGCGCAGCTGGGACGATGTGCGTGAGGAGGTCGCCGGCGTGGTGATCGACACGATCGATGCGCACGCGCCCAACTTCCGGGCGTCGGTCGTCGGTCGGCAGATCAAGACACCCCTCGATATCGAGCGCGACCTCGGCATGGTCGGCGGCGATATCTTCCACGGCGCCCTGCACCTCGACCAGTTCTATTCCCTGCGCCCGATCCCCGGGCACGCGGGCTACCGCATGCCGACGAAGGGCGTCTACCTCTGCGGTTCCGGCGCGCATCCCGGGGGCGGCGTCAGCGGGCTGCCCGGGCACAACGCTGCGCGGGTGATCCTCCGTGACCACTAGGCCGCGCTCCCTCAGCCGCAGCATCCGGCAGTGGACACCTATACACTGACCATCGCCGTCAGCGTGCTGCTGTTCGTTGCCATCGGCAACTACAGCGGCCGCAAGGTGCATTCGGTCGAGGACTACTACGTGGCCGGGCGGCGCGCGCCCACGCTCCTGATTCTCGGCACGCTGGTCGCCAGTGTGTTCAGTACGGCGATCTTCCTGGGCGAGGCGGGCTTCACCTACGAGGGGCAGCTCGGTGCCTACCTCCTCCTGCCGGGCATCGCGGTCACCGGCTACATTTACGGTGCCCTGTTCTTCGGCACCTTCCTGCGCCGCAGCCGGGCGCCGACCGTTGCGGATTATTTCGGCCACCGCTTTGACAGCCGCCGCGTCCAGCAGGCGGCGGGGGCGACCATCGTGCTCGGCCTCGGGGGCTACCTGCTCGTCGTGACCCAGGGGGCGGCGCTCTTGCTGTCCGATCTCACCGCGCTCAGCTATCCCGCCGCCGTGCTGGTCGCCTGGGCGAGCTACACGCTGTTCACGCTGTATGGCGGATCGCGGGGTGTGATCATCACGGATACGCTGATGTTCCTGCTGTTCACCGGGGCCACGGTGCTGTTCGTCTTCTTCCTGGTGGACGACTTCGGCGGGGTGCCCCGGGCGGTCGAGGCCCTCGCGCGGCAGGAGGACAAGCCCGGCCTCGCGGCCTGGCACGGCATCATCGGCGAGGGCACGCCCTGGCCCACCGCGATCGATTTCCTCATCTGGTTCGTGATCATCGACCTGTCCTGGAGCATCGTCTATGCCGTCAGCCCCTGGCAGTCGAGCCGCCATCTCATGGCGCGGGACGAGCACGTGGTGCTGCGCGCCTCGATCTACGCCTGCTTCGCGGTGATCTTCATGCAGTACCTGATCTATGGTGCGGGCGGCCTGATCAACCTTGCCAACCCCGCCATCGAACCGGCAGAAACGGTCATGCTCTGGGCGGCCCGGCACCTGGTCCCGGAGTTTCTCGGCGCGCTCCTGCTGGCGGGTATCGTGGCCGCCGCGCTGTCCTCCGCATCGACCTTCCTGTCGCTGGTCGGCTTCAGCGTGAGCAATGACCTCGGTGCCCGGGACCGGGTCGCGGGCCTCGCCACAACGCGCCTGGTGATGTGCGCGGTAGCCCTGGTGGTACTCGGGCTCAGCCTGTTCGTGCCGGCCAACATCTTCTGGATCATGATCTTCATCGGTACGGTTTTCGCCTCGTCCTGGGGGCCCGTGGCGTTCATGAGCGTGTGGAGCGCGCGGATCACGGCCCGCGCTGCTACCTGGGGCCTGGTCGTCGGCCTGCTCGCCAACGTCGTCCCCGCCGGGCTCGACTACGCGGGCGTGATCGCCCTGCCGAGCTACGCCGACCCGGCCCTGCTCGGTGCTGCGGCGAGCTTCCTTGCGATTGTCTTCGTTTCCCGTCGCGGCAGCCCCGGGGCGAAGGAAGTGGCCTACCGGGAGCGCCTGCACGAGACGCCCGCAGGGGACCGGGACTGGCGCAAGACCCGTATCACGCTGCTGGCACCGGCGCTGCTGATAGCCTACGGTGCGTGCATGCCGGTCCTGCTGCTACGGTTCTACGTGCTGCCCTACCAGCGCGGTAGCGGTAGCATCGGCGTTGCCGGCGGGATCAACTGGTCCGAGGCTGAACCCTGGTTCGCCCTCGGGCCGGCGCTGCTGTTCATACCGCTCGGCATCCTGGCGACGGTGGTGATCAGGCGACGCTATGCGCCTTCGATTCCTATATGATCAGAAGACAGGCGCGGCCGGTGGTGGAAAAGTCGGTCGCCAGGGAGTAAGCCCCGGCGGCGCAGGGGGCGGGAGAGTGTCCATGATGTACCTGGAAGGCAATCCATGAGCGGTTACGGCTACCTGGCTCTCGCCATTGCCGCCGAAGTGGTGGGCACGCTGGCGTTGAAGGCCTCGGAGGAGTTCAGCCGCCCGTGGCCGACCGGTCTGTCCATCGTTGGATACCTGGTGTCATTCTACTTTCTCGGCCTGGTCCTTCGCACCGTGCCCGTCGGCGTGGCCTACGCGGTCTGGTCCGGCGTCGGCATGGTCCTGATCGCTGTCCTCGGGGTCCCCCTGTTCCGGCAGGTGCCCGACCTGCCGGCCCTGGCCGGCATCGGCCTGATCCTTGCCGGTGTGCTGGTCATGAACCTGTTCTCCCGTACCGTCGGACACTGAACGATGTCCTCAGCGAACCCGGCGCCCGCGCTGCACCACGAACGCTCCGTCTTCGATGGCTGGCGCTCGCTGGTCATCTCCCTTTACATGACCCTGGTCGGCTATGGCGTACTCGCCGGCATCCCGGTGATCAGCACGGCCTGGGCCACCCAGCTCGGCTTCAGCGAGGTGCAGACCGGCCGCGTTGCCGGCGCTGACCTCGGCGGGCTCGCCCTCGGCGCGGTCCTCGCCTCGCTGCTGGTAGCGCAGATCAACCGGCGCCTTCTCGTGTTCCTTTCGGCGCTCGTTGCGATCACGGCCAATGCACTGTGCATGGTGCTCGTCGATTACGAGGCGGTGCTCTGGCTGCGGCTGCTCGCGGGCACCGGCAGCGGGGTCTACACGGCCATCGCCGTGGCCAACCTCGGTGCCAGCTCGAAACCGGCGCGGGCCTACAACATCATGCTCTTCTGCTTCGCGTTCACCCAGGCGGGAGAGATGTTCACGCTGCCGCGCCTGTCGATGGACGCGATCTACGGGGTCTTTGTCGCCGCCTATCTTTTCGGCCTCCTGTTCCTGCGCTGGGTCCCGCCGCGGCCGGTGGAGGCCGGCCTGGACGTGGAGGTGGAACTGCCGGACCCGGAGCTGGGTTCGGTCGTCGAGCACCGCCACGTACCGGCGCTGGTGCCCTGGCTGTGCCTCGCCGCGATTGCCGCTACCTACATCAATATCGGCGCCTACTGGACCTATATCGAGCTGGCGACGGCGCGAGCGGGGCTGGATAAGGCCTGGGTCTCCAACGTACTCGTGTGGGTCTCCTTCATGAGCCTGCTCGGCTGCCTCGTCGCGACCTTGATCAGCAATCGCTTCGGCCTCCTGCGCCCGCTGCTGGTGACGCTCCTGGTGCACGCGACCATCGTCGGCATGCTGGCCGGCGGGGTGACCAGCGTGACCTTCTTCATCAGCGTCTACACCTTCAATTTCCTGTGGATCTTTATCGACGTCTACCAGATGGCGACCGTCGCCAACGTCGACCATTCGGGCCGCTTCGCCTCGCTGCTGCCGGCCGCCCAGGGGCTGGGTCAGATCGTCGGTCCCAATCTCGCGGCGTCCACGCTCGCTCTCGGCTTCGGCTACAACGCCGTGTTCCTGTTCTGCGCCGGCGCCTCGCTGGTGGCCTTCGCCATCTATGCCGGGCTTTTCCTGCGCCTGCGCCGGACGCTGCCGGCCCTGGCCAACGCCGCATGAGCCGCCGCTACGATGCCATCGTCATCGGGGCGGGCCACAACGGCCTGACCACGGCCGGCTATCTCGCCCGCGGCGGCCTGCGCGTCTGTGTTCTCGAGCGCCGGCACGTCGTCGGCGGGGCGGCGGTGAGCGAGGAATTCCACCCCGGCTACCGGAACTCCGTGGCTTCCTATGTGGTCAGCCTGCTGCGCCCCGAGGTTGTGCGTGACCTGGAGCTTGAGCGCTACGGCTACGAGCCGCTGCTCCTGGCCAACTCGCTCTACCTCGATTCCCGCGGTGACTACCTGCTGCTGACCGGTGACGAGGCGGCCGACCGCGCCGAGTTCGAGAAGTTCTCGGCCACCGACTACGACGCCTACCTCGCCTTCGAGAACTCCGTCGAGCTCGTCGGTGAACTGCTGGCCGGCCAGTGGCTGCGCGAGCCGCCGAAACTCCACGGCGGCGGGATCGGTGATCTTCTCGCGGCGCTGCGCCTTGGGCTCGACGCGCGCAAGCTGGACGCCGAGGGGCGCTGGCGGCTGATGCAGTTCTTCCTCGGGGCGCCGGAGTCGATCATCGACCGCTGGTTCGAGAGCGACAAGGTCAAGGCCATGATCGCGGCACACCTCATGCCGGCGAACTTCGCGCCGCTGTCGCAGCCCGGCGCCAGCCTGGCCATGCTGCACCACGCGGTGGGGGAGATCGACGGCCGCAAGGGCGCCTGGGGCCTGGTGCGCGGCGGCATGGGCGGCATCACCCGGGCCATGGCGGCTTCCGCCCGGGACCGCGGCGTGGAAATCCGAACGGAGGCGCCGGTAGAGCGCATCCTGGTGGCGGACGGGCGTGTCCGTGGCGTGCGCCTGGAGAGCGGCGAGGAGCTTGCCGCGCCGGTGGTCGCGGCGAACACGGAGCCGAAGCGCACGCTGCTCGAGTTTCTCGGCGAGGAGCATCTGCCCGACGCCTTTGTGCGCGACCTGCGCGCCTTCCGCCAGGAGTCGGCCTCGCTGCGCATCAACCTGGCGCTCAGCGGCCTGCCGGAGTTCGCGGCCCTGGGGGGCACTGGCCCCGGGCCGGCGCACGAGTCGACCATTGTGTTCATGGAGCACAAGGGCCACCTCGACGCCGCCTTCCGCAGCGCCCGGGCCGGAGAGCCGGCATCGCCGCCGATCATCGAGGCGGTCATCCCGAGCGTGATCGACGACTCCCTCACGGATGCGCCCGGCACCCACGTCATGAGCATGCTCTGCAAGTACATGCCCTATGAACTGTCCGGGGGCCGGGACTGGGATTCGGAGAAAGCGCGGGTGCTGGACGATATCCTCGCCTGGGCCGGCCGTTTCATCCCCAACCTGCCGGAGATCCTGGTGGCCACCCAGTGTTTCACTCCGCTGGACCTGGAGCGGGAGTTCGGCCTGCCCCGCGGCGATATCTGCCACGGGCGCATGGAACCGGACCAGCTTTACAGCATGCGGCCCCATCCCGACGCAGCCCAGTACGCAACGCCGATGCCCGGGCTCTACCTCTGCGGCTCCGGGACGCATCCGGGCGGCGGGGTGACCGGTGCGCCGGGCTACAACGCGGCCCGGCGCATCCTCAAGGACCGGCGCTAGAGTGCATCGCGCAGCTTGAACCAGGCCATGCCGAGGGCGAGGCCCGGGCGCCGGAGCAGCTTGCCCCCCGGGAACGGCCAGTGCGGGATGCGAGCAAAGATATCGAAGTCTCCCGGTTCGCCGTCGAGCATGGCGGCGGTGATGCGCGCCATGACATGGGTCGGGGCAACGCCGTGCCCGGAGTAGGCCTGGATGTAGCTGATCTGTTCGTCGATGTGGCCGAGCTGTGGCATGCGGTTCAGGCCGATGCCGATGCGTCCGCTCCAGGCGTAATCGATCCGGGCATCGGCGAGGGACGGGAAGACCCGCAGCATCTTGCGCCGCAGCGTGCCGACCAGGTCCCGGGGCTCGAGCCCGGTGTAGTTGGACAGGCCCCCGAAGAGCATGCGCTGGTCCGCCGAGAGCCGGAAGTAGTCCAGGGCCGTGCGCGGATCGCAGACGGCCACGTCGCCGGGGATCAGCGCCCGCGCCTGCGCAGGGCCCAGGGGCTCGGTCGCGATGACCGCACTCACGGAGGGCAGGATGCGGCTGGCAAGCCGCGGCACCAGGTTGCCCAGGTAGGCATTGCCGCAAAGCAGCACGCGTCGGGCGGTCACGCTGCCGCGCTCCGTGCGCACGCGCGGGCGCGGCCCCGGCACCAGTTCGACGACACGCGACTGCTCGAAGATCCGTGTGCCCAGTGATGCCGCCGCCCGGGCCTCTCCCAGGCACAGGTTGAGGGGATGCAGGTGGCCATTGCCCGTATTGTAGAGCCCGCCCAGGTAGGCCTCTGAAGCGACGAACTCCTTCAATTCGTCCCGGTCCAGCAGCCGGTAGCTGTGCGGATTGCCGATCGCCTCCTCGTGGGCCTTCCACTCGGCGAACTGGCGCAGGTGGCGAGGCTTCAGGGCCACGTCGCAGTAGCCCCACTTCAAATCGCAGTCGATGTCGTACGTCTCGACCCGTTCACGGATGATGTCCCGGGCCTCGATGCCGAGACGATAGATGCGCTTCACTCCGTCACTGCCGATGTGGCGCTCGAAACGCTCCGGATCGTGGCCGATGCCGCCGATGATCTGGCCGCCGTTGCGGCCGGAGGCGCCCCAGCCGATGCGGTTGGCCTCCAGGAGCACGACCTCGTAGCCGCGCTCGGCGAGTTCCAGGGCTGTGTTGATACCGGTGAAGCCGGCGCCGACGACGACGATATCCGCGCTGAGATCGTCTTCGAGGGTCGGGTAGCGGTTGTCGGGGTGCGCGCTGGCGGCGTAATAGGAGCCTGCGTGTTCGCGCGTGTCACGGGTACGTTGAAGTCCAAGCATGGTCGATCTCCAGCAACTGGGGGCAGTAGCCGGCAGCCTCGGCGGTGCCGGCACCTTCGTGGATGCTCAGGGAGATCGGGCCGGGTCGGCGTCCTCGCCGCCGGGGATGTCCTGCCAGGCCGCGGGGGTGCGGGCCCAGTGGCTCCAGGCGATGAACGGAGGAATGCGGCTGATGGCCTCGTGCATGGGGTGCTTACGTTGTTCCGGTCGCTTCGGACGCCCCTACATTCAGCCGAAGCGGTTCCTGCGTGTCAATCCGGCCCCGGGACGGCGGCGAGGGCCTCGCGGCGGAACTGCGCCGGGGTCTTGCCCGTGATCCGCTTGAAAGCGGCGTAAAACGTCGAGGTTGAGTTGAACCCCACGGACAGGGCGACGTCGAGAATGGAGGGGGCCCGGGGGCCCGCCTCGGTCAAGAGCGCCGTGGCATCCCGCACGCGGAAGCCGTTCACGTAATCGAAGAAGCCGACGCCATGGCCCTCGTTGATCGCCTGGGACAGGTGATTCACCGAGCAGCCCAGGCTGGCCGCGAGCTCCGGCAGCGAGAGGTGCGAATTGAGGTAGGCCCGGTCGTCCTGCATGGCTTCCGTCAGTCGGCAGAGCACGGCCTCCATGGCGGCCGGGCTGAGCCCGGACTTGGCATAGCGGGCTGCGCTGTCGCCGCCGCGCTCGCGGCTGGCCAGGGCCGGGTCGCGGTAGTAGTCCTCGATACGCGTCGCCGCGTCACCATCCAGGGTGATGAACTCCGCGCCCATCCAGCCGCCGTCGTCGGCACTGTCACCGGTGGGGCAGGCGAGGTACTGGAAGGCGATGCTGTTCTCCCCCTCGAGCACCTCCCCGACGAGCACGTAGCGATTGCTGTCGCGGCTGAAATAATCCTCCAGGTGGGCGATGAAGTCCTTGCGGGTGACCTGCTTGAGCTCGCCCATGTCGTGGTAGGTGCCATCCCGCGCGAGGTGTGCCGCAACGCGCCGGGGGCTGCGCTGGTTCCAGGCGTCGATGTAGCTGCGGACGAAATCTGCTGACAGCATGCACTGTGCCCTCCGGCGCGGGCCGCTGGGTCTCAGGCCGAGACTACACCAAGCGCCTGCCAGCGTGTAGGCCCGGAAGCGCGTGCTGGCGTCGCGTCGTAGAAGGGGCAGTAGAACGTCGCAAGCGGTGACCAGGGTGGCCAGGGAAGCGGTGGACAAGCGCGGGGGGCTAACCTCCTATCTGCGACTGCCGCCCCGGCAGCTCCTGAAGGTCGTGATCTACGGTCTGCTGCTGGTGAACTTCACCGTCTACCTGGGCAATGACTGGACCGTCGCCAGGCACACCGCGCGCCCGGACTGGACGTTCCTCGACTGGGCCCGCGCTTTCGCCACTACCCTCGACGAGGCCGCCTGGTTCGTGCTGCTCTTCCTGTTCGAACTGGAAACCTACCTGTTGTCGGACGAGGCTTTCACCCGGGCACGGGTGCTGCTCCTCCACGGGCTGCGCCTGGTCTGCTACCTGTTCATCGCGCACACGGTCTACGCCTTTGCGGATTACGCGCTGGCGCTGGCCGAGGTTCCCGTGGCGGGCACGGAACTCTGCGCCTTCGCGGAGCGGGAGGTCGCCTGGGCCTTCAACCTCGCCTATACGCCGCTCGATGCCGCGAACTGCCGTAACCTGTCCGATGCCTCCGCCTTTTTCCTCATCGAGCAGGACACCCTGGTGACCGACGCCGCCGGCCTTGCCATCGAGCGTCAGCTCGCCGTGATCGACGTGATCGAGGTCGTGGCCTGGCTGCTGATCCTGTTCTTCATCGAGCTGGCGGTGCGCCTGCAGGACCGCGGCATCACGCAGGGCACGCTGTTTCGCGCGGCGCGTATCGGCAAGGCGGGGCTCTACACGGTGCTCTGGCTCTGTGCCGCCTACTGGCTCTACCGGGGACACTGGGTCTTCGCCTGGGACGAGGCCCTGTGGATTCTTGGCTTCATCGCCATCGACGGGAATCTCGAGGAGTGGCGCGAGGAGATCGAGGAGACGCCGGCGGGCGCCTAGTATCGGGGTGGTGGTGTCTGCCGCGCCCCCGGCCCGCTCCAGAAGGGTTTCTCACGCACCGCGCAGCGGGCCATCTTGCGGATCGGGCGCAACTCCTTCGGGTAGTAGATTTCCGCCCAGATCTCGCCCTCGAGGTGGCGGCTCTCGATCATGGCGAGGGCGATGTTGGCCTTGGCGGCCGGCGACCACATGGCGGAGGTGACGTAGCCCACCGGCTTGCTGCAGCGCTTGTTGTTGTAGAGGATCGCGTCCTCGGCCACCTTGTTGCCCTCGATATCCAGCTTGGTCAGCCGGTAGCGCGGCCCCCGCTCCCGCTCCTTTAGGAGGGCGGCGCGCCCGTTGAAGTGCGGCTTGCGGAAGTCCACCAGCCAGTCGAGGCCGAGCTCGAAGGGCGACTGGTCATGCTGGAAGTTGACCGTCTTCAGCGCTTCGCTGAACTCCATGTCCGGCATGATGAAGCCCGCCTCGAGGCGCGCCATGTTGGTCGCCGCTTCGCCATAGGGATGAATGCCGTAGTCCCCGCCGGCGGCGTAGAGCGCATCCCAGAGGGTCAGCGCCAGCGCTTCCGGCAGCCACAGCTCATAGCCCAGGCCGCCGGTAAAGCCCGTGCGCGAGACCATGAGTGTGTCGCCGTGGAAAGGGTAGCACCGGATACCGAAGGGTTTCAGCGCCTCGATGCCGTCCAGCCCGAGCGCTTTCAGTACCGTGCAGGCGGTCGGCCCCTGCAGCGAGAGGCCGGCGGTCTCCTCGGTGACGTCGCGCACGGCCACGTCGTCGAAGCCGATCACGCTCTTGCGCAGCCAGGCCAGGCAGGGGCTGCCGCAGGTCAGCATGAAGCGGTCCTGGGCAAGGCGGAAGATCGTGCCGTCGTCGATCATGCGCCCCTCGTCGGTGCACCAGCAGCAGTAGGTGACCCGGTCCACCTTCAGCTTCTCGAGGTCCCGGGTGACCATGCGGTTGAGCATGGCGAGGGCGTCGGCGCCGCTGACGAGGTACTTCTGCATGGGGCAGATGTCGTAGGTGGCGCAGAAGTTGCGGATGCAGAAGTATTCGTAGACGGTGTCGTAGTAGTAATCCGCGAACTTGAAGCCGTTCCAGGACGACCAGGCGTCGCGCAGGTTCAGGGGTGCCTGCCGCGGGTGAAAGGGCGATTCCTTGAGTCGCTCGCCGGCAAAGGGGTCTGGGTTCGCCATAGCCTACTCGTCGTAGCAGTCGTCGTCGGGAACGATATCCGGTTTCTTCAGGTCCCGCAGGATCTCCCGCGCAGCGTTTGCCCCGCAGGCCGAGGAGACGCCGCCGCCCGGGTGCGTCGAGGACCCGCACATCCAGAAGTTCTTCAGCGGCATGCGGTACTGGCCGTAGCCCGGGAACGGGCGGTTGAAGAGCAGCTGGTCGATGGTCAGCTCGCCCTGGAAGATGTTGCCCTGGGTGAGGCCGATCTCGTTCTCGATCTCGTGCGGCGTACGCACTTCCATGTGCACGATGAGGTCCTTGAAGCCCGGTGCGTAGCGCTCGATCTTGTTCACCACGGTCTGGCCGAAGGCATCGCGCTTCTCCGGCGTCCAGGGGCCGTCGGCGAGCTCCGGCGGGCAGTACTGGATGAAGTTCGACATCCAGTGCTTGCCGGCCGGGGCTACGGTCGGGTCCCAGGCGCTCGGGATCACCGATTCGATGAACGGGTCCTCGGACCAGGTGCCGCGCTTCCAGGCGTCGTAGGCCCGCTCCATGGTCTCGAGGGAGCCGACAAAACCCTGGCCGCCGCGATTGATGTAGGGGTTGTCGGGCAGGCCGGTGAAGCGCGGCATGCCCGACAGGGCGATATTGACCTTGCCCGAGGAGCCCCGGATCTTGAAATTGCGCGCCCGCTCGAGGATGCGCGGGGGCAGGTCCCGGGGCGCCAGCAGCCGCGTGAAGGTGCGCTTCGCATCCAGGTTGGAGACGACGATGTCGGCGTAGAGCTCGTCGCCGTTTTGCAGCACGACGCCGACGGTTGCGCCGTCCTTCACCAGGATGCGTTCGACGCCGGCCCCGGTGCGGATTTCGCCGCCGGCCTCGTGCAGGGCGCCGGCGATGGCGTGGGAGATGGCCCCCATACCGCCGCGGGCGAGGCCCCAGGCACCGACGTTGCCGTCGACGTCGCCCATGACGTGGTGCAGCAGGATGTAGGCGGAGCCCGGGGACTCGACCCCGAGGGCCGTGCCGATGATGCCCGGGCTGGCCATGGCGGCCTTCACCAGGTCGTTCTCGAAGTAGTCCTCCAGGAAGTCCGCGGCGCTCATGGTGAAGAAGCGGATGTACTCGTACAGCTCCTTCTCGCCCAGCTTCCAGAACTCCCGTGCCAGCCAGAGCAGCTCGCCGATATCCCGGGGCTTGAAGGAGGCCGGGTCCGGCGGTGTGCGCAGCAGGGTCTTGCGGATCAGCTGCGCGTAGCGGCCGAGGTCAGCCTGGAAGCGCGACATGGCATCGGCGTCATGCGGCGAGTGCCGCTTGAGCTCGAGGTAGCTGGCTTCCTCGGTCGGGTAGTCGATGAGAGTTTCGCCGTTGTCGCCGAAGGCCACGGTGCCGAGGTAGGGCACGAGGAGCAGGCCGTGGCGCGACAGGTCGAGGTCCCGGTGGATGGCCTGGCGCATCATGCTGCAGACGTACGAGCAGCTCGAGTAGTGCCAGCCTTCGTGCATCTCCCGGGTGACCGCCGCGCCCCCGATGTAGTCGTTCTTCTCCACCACGAGGACATCGAGGCCGGCGCGGGCGAGGTAGGCCGCGTTGGTCAGGCCGTTGTGCCCGGCCCCGATGACGATGGCGTCGTAGCGCTTCACGACAGGATCACCTTGGCCGCGTTGTGCCCTGGTGCGCCGGTGATGCCGCCACCGGGGTGGCTGCCCGCGCCGCAGAGGTAGAGGCCGGGAATCGGGGTGGCGTACTGCGCCGCGCCGTAGGTGGGGCGCATCATCAGCAGCTGGTCGATGGCGAACTCCGTGTGGTGCCAGTGGCCGCCGGTCACGCGGTACTCGCGGGCGAGATCGTCGGGGGTCAGCAGCTCGGCGTGCAGCACCTGTTCGCGCAGCCCCGGTGCGTAGCCTTCGAGCGTGGTCAGCAGGCGTTCGATGAGCGCGGCCCGGGCGGCATCGTTCCAGCCACCCTTCAGCGTGGCCGGCACATACATGACATGGGCGGAGAGCACGTGCTGCCCGTCCGGGGCGAGGCCCGGCTGGTGCAGGCTCGGCAGCACGACCTCCATGACCGGGTCCTTCGAGCACTCGCCGTACTTGGCATCGTCGAAGGCGAACTCGATGGCGTCGAGGTCCGGGGCGATGAGCAGCCGGCCGTCGGCGCGGTCGAGGCCCGTGAAGGCCGGTTCCCCCGCCAGCGCCAGGTGCAGCTTGGCGACGTAGCCCTCACAGCGCAGCCGGCGGATGCGGTTGGTGAACTCGATGTCGAGGTGGCGCGTGCCGACGAGGTCGAAGAAGGTACGCCGCGGGTCGGCGGAGGAGACAACCCGGCCCGCGCTGATCTCCTCCCCGCCGGTCAACACGACGCCGGTGACGCGCTGCCCCTGCTCGTCGCCCTCGATGAGGATGCGCTCGACGGGCGCGCCCGTGCGCAGCGTCGCGCCGGCTTCCTGCGCTGCGCCGGCGAGCGCGTCGGCGAGGCCGGCGAGGCCGCCGGCGGGGATGCGATGGGCGCCGCCCTGGCCGCCCGCATGGCGGTAGAAGAGCTGCAGCACGGACTGGTTCGGTGAGCGCGGCGCGAGGCGCCCGCCGATCACGCCGTCCCAGGCCAGGGCGGCTTTCAGGCGGTCGCTCTCGAAGTGCTCGTCCATGAGGTCGCGCATGGGCAGCGTGGCCACGCGGAAGAACTCGAGCATGTCGTCCCGGCCGAGGCGGCGCAGGCGCAGCCCGAGCCGGGCGAAGGTCATCAGTTCGCCGGGCCTGCGGCTGCCGATGGCCGGCATGGCCTGCAGCCAGAAGGGCGCGAGGGCCTTACTGAAGGTCTCCAGCGCATCGCGGTAGCGCCGGTAGCTGGCACGATCGGCGTCGCTGACACCGTCGACCGTGTCCGGGGTAAGGGTGACGTGTTCGCCCGCAGCGCCAAGACCGATAGTGGCGAGCGCCGCTGTGTCGCCGCGATAGCCGTGGCGCTCGAGGCTTAGCTCCCGGGCAATGGCCGGGGCGAACTGGTACTCGCTGTGCGCGACGGAGGCGTGGAAGCCCGGATGGAACTCGCGGCTGGCGGCCAGGCCGCCGGCCTGCTCCGCGGCCTCGAGGACCAGTACCCGCTGCCCCTTTCGCGCCAGGTAGGCGGCGCAGGTCAGGCCGTTGTGGCCGGCCCCGATGATGACGGTGTCGTAGCGCTCCACGCGATGACGCGTCCCGGCTTTCAAGAGAAGATGCAGCCTAAGCGCGGCCTCCTGAGGCGACTACCGTGCCTATACGCCGGGACTGCCCGCGCTCAGCTCGCGGCGCGCACGTCTACGGTGCAGTCGTAATAGCAGGCGCCGCCGGCGAGGTCGGCGCGGTGCCCGGGGATGAGCGCATTGACCGTCTGCCCGGTGGGGCTGTCGACGAGCCACGCGCCCTTGGGGACGAAAACCGTGCCCGGCCGCACGGCGTCAGTCACTGCCAGGGGCAACTGGACTTCGCCCTGGCTGTTGTAGAGCACCACCCGGCAGCCGTCCGGCAACGAGAGGCTCCGGGCATCTGCGGGGTGCATCTCGCAGCTGAGGTCGTCGCGGTGGGCCGCCAGGCCCCCGAAGGTCGAGTTGATACGCCGCTCCGAGGCCGGGCTCACGAGGATGAAGCGGCGCGGTGACGAGAGGGGCCGGAAGCGGGGAAGCCCCTCGCCGCACTCCGCATCCAGGGCCGCGCTGTACAGCTCGATGCGTCCGCTCGGCGTTGCCGGCGGCAGGTCGCGCACGACCGCCGCCGTGCCCTGCCGGGCCATGTCCAGGGCTTCGTCTACCGGCAGCTCGCTGGGCCGGCGGCCGGCGAGTGCCGGATGGTCGGCGTCGATGGCCTGGTCCATGAGCGCTTCGTCACTGTCCCGGAAGCAGGCCTCCGGGAAGCCGAAGCGGGCCGCCAGCCGGCGGAACAGCTCGGTGTTCGGCAGCGCCTCCCCCACGGGCGGCAACAGCGGTTCCGAGCGCTGCAGGAAGGCATGCCCGTAGGCCGTGTACAGGTCGCCGTATTCGAGATGCGTCGTCGCCGGCAGGACCACGTCCGCCAGCGCCATGGAGTCCGTCATGGACACGTCGGAACCGACGACGAACAGGTCCGGGTGCCGGAGGGCGGCCTGCATGGCCCGGGCCTCGGGATGCACCGCCACCGGGTTGTGATTGTAGATGAAAAGTGCCCGCAGCGGTGTCTCCCCGCCGGGATCGAGAACCAGCCGCGGGATGTCGAGGACGTTCAGTTCACGCAAGGGGCCGGGGGCAAGGTCGGGGCGGGCCAGGGCGTCCTCGTTGACCGGGAAAAAGCCCGAGACATCGCAGATGCCGGCGCCCCGCGGCCCGAAGTTCCCGGTCAGCGCGGGCAGCGCATAGGCCGCGCGCAGCCCGGCGCCGCCGTTGCGGTTGCGCTCGGGGGCGACGCCGATGCTCATGGCGGCGGGCGCGAGGTCCCGCCACCAGCGGGCGAACCGGCGGATCGCGTCGGAGGGCAGGCCGCAGAGCCGGGCGGCCCGTTCCACCGGGTAGGCCCTTGCCGCCTCGAGGAAGGCCTCGGCGCCGAGCACCTGGTCGCGGATGAAGGCCTCGTCCAGGCCGCCGATGCGCTCGAGCTCCGCGGCGACCGCGTAGGCGAGTACCACATCCGTGCCCGGCAGCAGGGGCAGGTGCAGGTCGGCCTCCCGGGCGATGCGGATGCGCTTCGGGTCGACGACCACGAGGCGGGCGCCGCGGTCCCTGGCTTCGCGGATCAGCGTCGTCAGGTGCAGGTTGCAGGTGGTGATGTTGTTGCCCCAGACGACGATGAGCCGGGCGTCGCCGAGCTCGGTATAGGGAATGCCGCCGACGTCGCCGAACACGCTGTCCCAGGCCGCGCTCGACACGCCGGCGCAGAGCGGTGAGGCATCGACCCGGCTGGCGCCGAGCCGGTGGAAGAAGCGCTTGTCCATGGAGCCATTGGCGAGGAGCCCCATGGGGCCGCCGTAATAGAGTGGGGCGATTGCCTCCGCCCCGAAGCGCGAGCGTACCCGCTCGAAGCCCTCGTGGACCGCGTCCAGGGCTTCCTCCCAGCTGACGCGCCGGAAGGCGCCCCCGCCCCGGGGGCCGTCGCGGCGCAGCGGTGCCGTGAGCCGGTCGGGGCCGTGCACCTGCGGCGCGAGGCCCTGGGCCACCTTGGCGCAGATCTTGCCGCGGGTGAAGGGGTTGCCGTGGCTGCCGCGGACGCGCAGCACCCGGTCGCCGTTCGTTTCCACGGACAGGCTGCAGGTGTCCGCACAATCCAGCGGGCAGACGGCGGCGCGGAAGGTGGACGCGACTTCCGCCCTCGGGGCGTCTCGGCTCATGGCGATCCTCCTGGGCGCGCTGGCTTGAGCATGGCACGGCTGCCGCGAGCCCGCCAGCGGTAGCCGGCGCCGGGAGCGGGGCTATACTGGCCGCATGGCACACAGCGACGAATACGATACCGCCATGCTGGCCGCCATGAACCTCATCTGGGGCGAGGGTTTCATGGCGCCGGGCGGCGAGGGGCACGTGGACAAGCTGGTTGCCGGCCTGTCACTCCCCGGCCTGCGGGTGCTCGACATCGGCTGCGGCCAGGGCCGCCCGGCGTGCTACCTGGCGGCGCGCTACGGCGCCCGGGTAGTCGGGACGGACCTCGAGGGTCACCTGGTCGAGCGCGCCCGGGAGCGCGCCCGGCGCGAGGGCCTCGACGACCGTGTCAGCTTCCTGCAGGTGCAGCCCGGGCCACTCTGCTTCGACGACGGCAGCTTCGACGTAGTGCTCAGCACCGGCGCCTTCACCCAGGTCGAGGACAAGGCCGGCATGTTCCGCGAGTGCCGGCGGGTCCTGCGCCCCGGGGGCGCCCTCCGTGCCTACGACTGGATGAAGACGGAGGGGGAATACAGCGGGGCGATGCGCGAATGGCTGGCGCTCGAGGGCCTGACCTACGCGATGGTTACCGCCGAGGAGCAGGCTGCGCTCCTCCGGGCGGCGGGCTTTGTCGACCCGGTGGTCAGCGATGCCTCCGCCTGGTACCGGCGCGAGGTGCGGCGGGAGTATGACGACCTGGCCGGACCCCTCCTGCCACGCCTCAGGGCGCTGCTGGGTGACGAGCAGGCGGCGCACTTTGTCGACAACTGGCGGGCCGCCTGCGCGGTCTGCGAGAGCGGTGAGATGCGCCAGGTGTACACGGCCGCGCGCTGCTGAGCGCCCGGCCGCGGCCGCTCAGTGCGGCCGGGCAAGCTGTTCCGGTTCGATGCCGAGGATCTTCAGCCGCCGCGCCAGCGCCGGGCTGCGGGTGTCCAGCCAGCGCTGGTAGAGGGCGAGGATATCGCCGTCGTCCGCCGGGGCGTCGCTCGAGCAGGCATCGGCGACGAGGTCGAGCATGGTGGCGAAGGCCGCCGAGAGCTCGGCGAACACGTGCCGGCCCCGGCGGGCGTTGTCCGCCAGGTAGTCGTAGGCGCTGCCGCCCATGCCGACGAAGTAGTCCTGGCCGATGCCCTTGCGTTCATAGCGCTCCGGGAACAGGGCGCCGAGGAAGAGCGCCATGTCGCCGAGCTGCTGCAGCAGCAGGCAGCGCTGGCGGTCGTCCGGCGCCTCGACCGCGTCGCCGTACAGCAGCGCCAGGGGGCGCAGGTCGTAGCTGCCATCCTCCCAGCTGAAGAGGCTGTCGGCCCGGCCGAAACGGTCGAGGAGCTGGCTTAAGTACCAGCAGGTGTCTTCCTGGGGAGGCGGGTCGATGTCCCTCGCGCAGTCCGCGAGGCGCCGCTGGAAGTAGGCGGCGAGTGACGGTTCCTGAAGGGAAAGTCCGGCATCGCGATCGTGCATGCCACCTCCTGTATGACGTCCACCCAAGCGCAATATAGGCAAAGAGGCGCCGTCGTCAAAGCCCCGCCCTGGTAAAGTCCCTGTGGTTCGGAACACCTCGGTCGCCAGTGAGTACGGGGCGAGTGCGGGATACTTCTCTCAGTCGCTCCCCGATACACGCTTTGTGAGAGAAGTATCCCGCACTCACCCCTCACGCCCTGCGCACCCCCCAAGCCCGCCGCTTTGCCGGAGCGGTAGGGGCGGGTGCTGGAGATGCCCCCACAAAGCGTGAAATGGGGAGCGACTGGGGGTATCTCCAGCACCCGTCCCGGGATGATCTGAGCTGTTGTGCCCGGGCGTGGAGCAATTGGGATGAAGCGACTGAGAGAAGTGTCCCGCACTCCCTCCGTGCTAGTGGCACCAGCGGTAACCCGCTCTGCTCCCTCCCCCTCTCGGCGCGGTGCGAAAACTTTTCTCCCGAGACTCTTGAAAAGTTGCCGCCCGTGCCCAAATCGCCACGTCGGTAGGTGTCGCTTTGGACACCAACCGCTTTTCCCATGGTTGCAGTAGTGATGACTTCAGGAGGAACACACTGTGAGCATTCGACCCCTTGCCGATCGGGTTGTCGTGCGTCAGCTCGAGGCGGAAAACACCAGCAGCGGCGGCATCATCCTGCCGGGCAGCGCTGCGGAAAAGCCCAATCAGGGCGAAGTCATTGCCGTCGGCCCCGGCCGTACCCTCGACAATGGCGACGTCCAGCCGGTCGCCGTCGCCGTTGGCGACCGCGTGCTCTTTGGCAAGTACGCGTCCACGGAGCACACCATTGATGGCGAGGAACTGCTCATCGTCCGCGAGTCGGACATCCTTGCCGTGATCGAACAGGAAGAAGCTGTGGAGAAAGCCGCATGAGCGCCAAGGAACTGCAGTTTGCACACGACGCCCGGGAGCGCCTGCTTTCCGGCGTGAATATCCTCGCCAACGCTGTCCGCGCCACCCTCGGACCGAAGGGCCGCAACGTGGTGCTCGACAAGAGCTTCGGCGCGCCGAAGGTCACCAAGGACGGCGTCACCGTGGCCAAGGAAATCGAGCTCAAGGACAAGTTCGAGAACATGGGTGCCCAGATGCTCAAGGAAGTGGCATCGAAGACGGCCGACGTGGCCGGTGACGGCACCACCACCGCCACGGTGCTGGCCCAGGCGCTGGTGCGCGAGGGTCATAAGGCCATCGCCGCCGGCTACAACCCCATGGACCTCAAGCGCGGCATCGACGCGACGGTCCGGGCCGCCGTCGAGGAACTGAAGACGCTGGCCAGGCCCTGTGACGACAACAAGGCCATCGGCCAGGTGGCTACCGTCTCCGCCAACTGGAACACGGATATCGGCGAGATTCTCGCCGAGGCCATGGAGAAGGTCGGCCGTGACGGCGTGATCACGGTGGAGGAGGGCAAGTCCCTCGAGAACGAGCTGGACGTGGTCGAGGGCATGCAGTTCGACCGCGGCTACCTGTCGCCGTACTTCGTGACGAACAAGGACAAGATGCAGGTGGAGCTCGACAACCCCTACGTCCTCCTGTTCGACAAGAAGATCAGCAATATCCGCGACCTGATCCCGCTCCTCGAGGAAGTCTCGAAGGCCGGCCGGCCGCTGCTGATCGTCGCCGAGGACGTTGAGGGTGAGGCCCTCGCCACCCTGGTGGTGAACACGCTCCGCGGCATCCTCAAGGTCGCGGCCGTGAAGGCCCCGGGCTTCGGCGACCGGCGCAAGGCGATGCTGCAGGACATCGCGGTCCTCACCGGCGGCACGGTGATCTCCGAGGAGGTCGGCCTGTCCCTCGACGGTGCGAGCCTCGAGGATCTTGGCAGCGCCGGACGCGTGGTCATCACCAAGGATGACACCACGGTGGTCGAGGGGGCCGGCGCGAAGGCCGACATCGAGGCCCGCGTTTCCCAGATCCGTGCCGAGATCGAGAACTCGACCTCCGATTATGACCGCGAGAAGCTGCAGGAGCGGGTTGCCAAGCTCGCCGGCGGCGTCGCGGTGATCAAGGTCGGCGCGGCCACGGAAGTGGAGATGAAAGAGCGGAAGGACCTGGTCGACGACGCCCTGCACGCGACCCGCGCGGCCGTGGAGGAGGGCATCGTGCCCGGCGGCGGCGTCACGCTGGTGCGCATTGCCGATGCCATCGAGGGCAAGGTCGAGACGGCCAACCAGGACCAGGCCATCGGCGTCACGCTGACGCTGCGCGCCATGGAAGAGCCCTTCCGGCAGATCGTGGCCAACGCGGCCGTCGAGCCGAGCGTGGTGCTCGGCAAGGTGCGCGAGCACGACGGCAGCTACGGCTACAACGCGCAGACGGAAGCCTACGGCGACATGGTCGAGATGGGCATCATCGACCCGGCCAAGGTGACCCGCTCGGCGCTGCAGAACGCGGGCAGCATCGCCGGCATGATCCTCACCACCGAGGTCATGATCGCTGACCGGCCCGAGCCGAAGGCATCGGCCATGCCGTCCCCGGGCATGGACGACTTCTGATCGCTCAACCCCGGGCGGCGCCCGCCGCCCGGGCCTTCTTTCGCTTTGCCGCCGATTGGCGGTCCCGCCGTCCCCTAGACGCTGCCTTCCCCCTGCGGTGGCAGCTTTGGCCTGAGGGGCCCGTTCCCGGGCTGGCTTCAACTGCCCTCCCCTCTCTATCCCAGGTTATTGAAACTAAAGATAAAAATATAAGGTCAGGAAAAAGTCAGGCAGAGATCAGCGCCCGCTCCGGGCGTTGCCGGGTGCGCCTGCCCATGCTTCCCCCGTGCCTTGCGGCACACCGCCTTTCGCTACACAACAGGGGATTAATCATGAGTGAGTTCCAACCCGATTCGAACAGCCTCGCCGGTGCGGCCAGTGTCTTCCGTAAGCGCGCTGCCTTTCGCAACAGTTTTTGCACCCTCGCCCTCGCCGGTGTGGGTATGGGAGCCGGTGCCGAGCCTATCAAGCTCGAAATCATCCACGAAGGTTTCACGGAAGACGCTGTCGTGCGCATCCAGGTTTACGGCGAGGACGAGAACGGCGACGGGGTACTGGCGGCGGTGCCTGATACACCGGACTTCATCGCCTCGACGGGCGGCGCGCTCAGCCCGGCCGACGAGGTCTGGCAGATCGATGTCCAGTTCTCGGGCAGCAGTGTCTATCCCGCTTTCGAGGCCACCTGGGACCGGACCGAGTACGCAGCCTTCAATAATTACTTCACGGTATTTGCGCATTTTTCATACGACCTGGAAGGCGGCCCGGTGATCGGTGATGGCGAGAACGAAGGCTACGTGCTCACCCCCTTCGACCGACCGAACTCCGTGGCGATCGGTCAGAAGGGACTCACGGTCAACGGGTTCCAGTGTGAGCTCGCCGGCTTCGACGCGGTCGATTGCGGCATGCTCCAGAAATTTGTCCAGTTCGAGCCCTTTGATCCCACCCAGGCGGTCGTCGACTTCGGCAATAGCACGGCCACCGTGCGCCGTGTGTTCTTTGCAGAGGGCTTTGCGCGTCCGGGCGTCAATGACAATGTGGTCTTTCTTAACGCCGACAGGGAGTTCTGGATGGGTGTCACCAGCAATTCCGGCATTGGTATGGACCGCATCGATCCCAGGACGGTGCGCGTAGGGCGCGGCGAGGCCGTGCCGTCAGGGTGGTTCCGTCCGGACCTTAATGGCGACGGCATCCGCGACCTGATGGTGCGGGTCAATATCCGCGCGACGGGAGCGACCTGCGGTGATACGCGCATGGAACTCTACGGCTACAGCTTCGATGACACGGTCAAAATCGAGGCCGAGGACGTACTGATCGTCAACGGCTGTCCCTGAGCCATGAAGCCTGCCGCGCTTACGCGGCAGGCGAACGTTTTCCGTCACGGCGCCGCGCGGGTTGGCCAGCTTTCCCCTGTAGCGTACGGCACCGCGGTTTGTCCCGCGGGCGAGCGGCCGGCTGCGGAAACAGCCGGCCGGCGCCGGGGCGGCTCTTTAAGCTCCCACTGCCACTGCCACTACCACTGCCTCCCTTGCCTCCATCGCTGTATGATTACCCGAGGCAGTGTTTCGCAGGGGTATGCGGATGCAGAGCAGCCGCCGTTTCGGCGACTGGCGCTTCGACGCTGACACGGGTGACCTGAGCGGTCCGGGGGTGGCCCGGCGGCTTCCGCCGCAGACGGCCCGCCTCCTGGTGTTCTTCCTTGATCACCAAAACGAGCTGATCACCCGCGAGCGGCTCATCGAGACCGTCTGGGGAGGGCGGGTGGTGTCCGATGACGCGATCCATCGTGCCATTTCCATCCTGCGTCAGACCCTGACACCGGGAGACATCCACGCCTTCATCGAGACGGTGCTGCGCAAGGGCTATATCACCCATTTCCCACCCTCACCCCCGCCGGACGCCGGACCCGCCCTGGACCCGGCCGCCGCCGAACCGCCGCCGAATGATCCCCCGGCCGCCGACTTGCCGCCGACCTCGCCCCCGGCCGCAGGACGGCGCCGCCCCTGGGCCTATGCCGCGTTGGGTCTCCTGGTCCTCTCCCTCGCTGCCGTGTTGTCACTGAAAGGCGGAGGGGAAGCACCCGCGGCCGCGGCAGGCGCCGCTGCCGGGCCGTCCGTGGCGGTCCTGCCGTTTCTCGACCTCAGCGAGGATGGCGGCAAGCCCTGGCTGGCGGTCGGCGTCTCCGACACCATCCTTCACCACCTTGCGCAGGTGCGAAGCATCCGGGTCGCGGCGCGGACGTCTGCCGCGGTTGCCGCCGAGCGGGAACTCACGGTCCCGGAAATCGCCCGCGCACTCGATGTGTCGCTGGTGCTCGAGGGCAGCGTGCAACAGGCCGGCGATGATGTGCGCATCATTGCCCAGCTCATCGATGGTGTGAACGGCAGCCACCTCTGGTCGAAGACTTTCCGGGGCAGCACGCAAGAGGTGTTCGCGCTGCAGGAGTCGGTGGCCCGCGCGGTGCTTGCCTCCATGCCCGCCGGCGATGCCGGTGTGACGCTGCCGGCCGTCCGGGCGCCCGGGCTGGCGGCCTTCGAACGCATTGTCCGGGGGCGCGAACAGCTCCAGCGCAAGACCGTGCGCTCCCTGGAAGTGGCCGGCCGACTTTTCGGCGAGGCCATGGATCTCGCGCCCGACTATCCCCTGGTGCGTACCTATCTCGCGGAAACGCTGATCCTGCAGGATCAGATTGCCCTCGGCCTGCAGGACAGCTATTCCGGCCTGCCCTCGCTGCGGACGCGGGACGCGATCGTGCCGCTGCTGAAGGAGGCGCTGCGCCTCGACCCGGCTTCCGGCGAGGCCAAGGCATTGCTGGCCTACGCAACCCCGTCGCTGGACCTGGCCGACAAGCGCTTCCGCGAGGCGCTGGCCCTCGCGCCGAATCATGCCGACAGCTATTACTGGTACGCGAACTTCCTGGTGCTGCGTGCC
Source organism: Pseudohaliea sp. (assembly GCF_054552115.1). NCBI lineage: Bacteria > Pseudomonadati > Pseudomonadota > Gammaproteobacteria > Cellvibrionales > Halieaceae > Pseudohaliea > Pseudohaliea sp. The sequence goes on from NZ_JBTOLW010000028.1 coordinate 35,159, forward strand.
GGCGAGTTTGATCGTGCCCTGGACGTGGTCGAGGACGGGCTGGCACTCGACCCGCTATCTCCCCGCTTGCGCTCCCTGCATGCAAGAGCCCTCTGGTCCGTGGGGCTGGCGGAACGTGCCCGGGCGCAGCTGCTGGACTACCTGCGCGACGATCCCGGCTACCCGACGAACTACAAGATCATGGCGCGCTGGGAGATGCAGGCCGGGCGGATCGACGAGGCCCTGCGCTGGACCCTGGCCCTGCGTCGTCTCGACCCCGCGAGCCCTTCGCACTGGGGCGAATTCGGTGGCGAGTGTTTCTACCGCGAGATGCTCGGCCAGGCGCCGGAGACCGCGCAGTGCTACGCGGCGTTCGCCGCCGCTCACCCGGAATCGATCACGGCGCGGCGGAATGCGGCCATGGCCGACGGAGGGCTTGCGGCCGCCGTGCCCGTTTTCCGCGCGTCGGTTGCGGAGGATCCCGGCAATCGCTACCGCGTCATGCAGCTTGCCAATTTCCTGCTTTACGCGGGGGATGACGACGGCGTGCTCGAGGCGCTCGATGACGGTTTTCCGCGCCTGCTCTCCGATGCAGAGATTGACAGCCTGAATGTATGGGCCGCTACCATGGGCGCGACGGCCGCCTGCCGGCTCGAGCGCCGCCCGCTCTGCGGCGACCTGCTCGACCGGATCGAGGCGGGGCTCGCCCGGCACCGGCCCCGGGTCGGCGGGGGCTACTTCACGGGCATGGAGTCGGTGGAGGTCCTCGCCCTGCGCGGCGACGGGGCGGGCGCCCTGTCCGCCCTTGAAACGCTGGTCGCCGATGGCTGGGCCTTCGCCTGGCGCTGGTTCGTGATCGCGCCGAGCCTGGCGCCGCTTCACGACAGCCCCCGCCTGGCTGCGGTCATCGACAGCCTGGAAATACGCATGGCCGAACAGCGGCGCCGCTTCGAGGCCCGGCGCGGGGAACCCCTCTTCTAGACGTAAGCGCCTGTTTTAGAAACGATAATCCAGCCGCAGGCCGACGGTCCGAGGCGTGAGGGTCACCTGCGTGTTGCGCGCGTTGCCCGTCGCGACGGCGCCGGTGTCTAGGATCACGTCGTCATTGTCCGTGAGGTTCTCGACGTAGAGCGTCGCCCGCCAGGGGCCGCTGGCAAGCCCCAGGCTGCCGTTGACGGCCAGGTAGTCGGCATTCTTCGCGAGGCTGGGGTTCGCAAGCCCCGTGCCGGGCGCGTTGCTGAAGCGGTTCGGGCTGTCGCTGCGGTAGCGCAGGTCCAGGCGCGCGCTGAGTTCGCGGCCGCCGGGGAGCGGACGCCGGTAGTCAAGGGCCGCCGCCGCCAGCACGTCGGCGGTGCCGGGCAGCGTATCGCCCTCCAGGGCGCCGCTCAGGAAGGCCTGCCGCGCTGTCTGCGACTCGATCTCCGCGTCCTGGAAGGCGATGTTCGCGCTCACGTTCAGCCGTGCCGTGACCGCCAGCGCGAGTTCGAGCTCCAGGCCCTGTGACACGGCGTCGCCGGCGTTGGCGATGAAGTTGATCCGGTCCGAGGGCCTGAGTGCGTCCACCTGCACGTCGCGCCAGTCGATGTAGTAGAGCGCGCCGTTCACCACCAGGCGCTCGTCGAGCCAGCGGGTGCGGAAGCCGACTTCGTAGTTGATCGTCTTGTCGTGGTCGTAGCCGGTGGGGATGACCACGTCGTCCGGGTCCACGGGGCTGGGCCCGAAAGAGGGGTTGACCTGGCCCACGCGGTAGCCGCGGGCGATGTTCAGGTAGAGGTGTCGGCGCTCGTCCGGTTGCCAGGCGGCGACCAGGCGCCAGCTCACGGCGTCGTCGGTGGTCCTGTTGTCGATGGGTGGCAGCGCCAGCGGTGTCAGCGTATCGAGGTCAAAGAGGAAGCGGTCGACCGCCTGGAAGCTGGACTCGGTCCGGAAGGCGCGGATGCCGGCCGTCAGGGACCAGCTGTCGGAGAGCGCGTAGGTGCCGTCCGCGAACAGCGCCTGCTCATCGGACTCCGTCTTCGAGACCTCGCGCAGCAGGCTGTTGCCGTCGAGCAGCCCCGGCACGATGCCGTTCACGAACCCCTGGAGGTTGGTGAAACCCAGGTCGAATAGCAGGTCGTAGTCCACGGTCTGGGCGAAGGCCCCGGCGGTCCAGGTCCAGCGGCCGCGGCGGTCCACCAGGCGGAGCTCCTGGCTGAGGATGTCGCTGCTTGCGGGCGTCGACCGGTTGACCAGGCTGCCGAGGGGGCCGGAGTCGGGGCCCTGCACGACCCAGCCCGTCTTCGTGCGCTGGAAGTTCGTTGCCGAGACCAGGTCCCCGCTGCCTGTGTCCCAGGCGATGCGCAGCGAACCCTGGGTAAGCTCCGCCTGGCGTCCCTCGTTGATGTCCGTGTCGCGGATGAATTTGCCCAGGGCCGCGTCCCAGGCATCGGCGTCCTCCGGCTCGCTGTCCTGGTGCATCACCATCGCATCGATCAGCCAGCGCTCCGCCGGGCGCCAACGCAGGGCGAGGCGCCCGCCCCGGTCATCGTTGCTGTTGCGGGCGCCGGTGCCGATGTTGCGCACCCAGCCGGGCTCGTCACGGAGGTAGGCCACGGCGCGCAGAGCCAGGCGCTCGTCCACGAGCGGGACATTGACCATGCCGCTGTAGCGCTGGCGCAGGCCGGCGTGCGCTACGTCCGCCGCGTCGGCGCGGAAGCTGGCGGCAAAGCGCCCCGCGTCCGGCTTGCGTGTGATCACACGCACCGCGCCGGCGAGGGAGCCGGAGCCGTAGAGCGTGCCCTGGGGCCCGCGCAGTACCTCCACGCGCTCGATGTCGTACATGCGCAGGTCGGGCATTACCAGGGCGGCGTAGGGGGGCATCACGTGCATCTCATCGACGTAGAGCGCCGTGGGCTCCTGGGTCAGCTGCGTGTCGCCGATGTCCGTGTTGATGCCCCGGGTGGTGATCGTCGCCCGGTTCTGCAGGGGCTGGAACAGGGTGATACCGGGCTGGCTGTCGACGTAGTCCTCGAGACGGTCGTAGCCGCGCAGCGCCAGTTCCTCCCCGCTGAGCACCGAGACGGCGCCGCTGACGTCCTGCAGCGACTGGTCCCGGCGATTGGCCGTCACCACCACTTCTTCGAGCCGGGCGCCTGCGGTCGCGTCGCTGGCGGCAATGGCCGACGAGGTTGCGGCGAGCAGGGGCAGCAGGGCGGCGTGGGGCGCAAGGGGAGCGGCCCGGCAAAGACGGGGACGACCGTGAGGCATGAGGGAATCCTGGCGTTTTCCGTGAGTATACGCATTCCATGCATCGGGCGAAGTGATTTGCACTTTCATTCGCGCCATGACGCCGCCGTGGCGAGCCGGGAATCTCCTGACCGGCATGCTCTTCGGTGGCTGGCTGCTGCGGGCGCCCGCCGCCCTGGGTTTCCCTCCCGCTGCCCGGACGACAGCCGTTGACGGCCGTGAGTCACCGGCCTAGCTTGTTCCTGTGGCCGATTCCCTCTCCAGCACCGGCTCGCCGGTCGAGCCCCTCGTCCTGCGCCTGCATCCGGGCGACGATCTGCGCCTGGCCCTCGAGGCAGAGAGCCTGCGTCGAGCCGCGAGCTGGATCCTGATCAGCGGCATCGGCAGCCTCGACGTCGCCATGCTGCGTTTTGCCGCGGCAGGGGCGCCGTCACCACTCGCCGGCCCCCTGGAACTGCTCTCCCTCGCCGGCACGGTCTCCGTGGATGGCGCGCATCTTCACGCGGTGGTTGCGGACGCCGCCGGCGGCGTCTGCGGTGGCCATGTCTGTGCCGGTTGCACGGTCGCGACCACGGCTGAAATCGCGCTGCTGCCGCTGGCCGGTACTCGCCTTGGTCGGCGGATGGATCCCGCCACAGGACACCCGGAGCTGACGATGAGGCCCGGAGACTCGCACTGACCCGCGAAAGCCGGTTGTCAGGACGCCGCGCCCGCCTTGCCGAACCGCTGCGCCAGCTTCCGCGGCAGGATCTCCCGGGTCGTCTCGTAGGCTACGCGGTAGAGTTCTTCCTTCCGCTCCGGGGGCAGTGACAGGTCCATGGGTGAGGTCGTGCCCGCATCGATCACGATCGTCGACAGCCAGAAGTCGTCGTTCACGTATTCGCGCGACAGGGTGGTCAGGAAGGCGCGCACGAGCAGCTCGAGGTAGGCGCGCGCGGGAGGGAAGGCGTGCGCCGGTTCCGCGGTCGTGTGGGTACTGCGCAGGCGGAACACGACCACCGGTGTGCCACGGCCGGTCCAGTCCCGGATGAGGGCATCCTCGGAAAGAATGCTGCCGTCCACCAGCAGCTTCTGCTCAAACTCCTTGAAGCTGAACAGTATCGGCACGGACATGGAGTAACGCACGGCTTCCGCCACGGGCATCTCGCCGTGCTGCTCGCGGTCGAAGACCACGGGGCCGCCGCTACGCACATCCGTCGCTACCACGCGGAGATCCCGCTCCAGGTCGTTGAAGGTGCGCCCGCCGAGTTCCCGGTCCATCCAGCGCTGGAACGCGTCGCCGCTGGAGAGCCCGCCGGTGCGCAGCAGGGAGACCACGTTCTGCGTGGCGAACTGGCTGAAGTCCGTCTGGCGAGCGAGATCGTGAATCTCGTCGATGGGACGCCCGGCGGCAAGCAGGGCGCCGACGATGCCGCCGCCGGACACGCCGACGAGGGTGTCGTAGCCGATGCCGACATCGGCAATAGCGCGGAGGACGCCGACGTGCGCGCTGAGGCGTCCGCCGCCCCCCGACAGTACGGGGACGATGGCGCTGTCGCTAGCCGCCGTCTCGGTCACGCTGCTCGCATCCCCGCTTCCTTGCACGGTGCATTACCCGGAGTATAGCTGGCCGACAGGCCGCAGCCACTTCGTCGTCGCAGCGGCTTTGATTATCATCGGGGCGCGGATTGCGAGGAGGGAACGTGCGCCGCTTACGGACTGCGCTGCCCGGCTGTCTTCTGCTGCCCATGCTGGCCGCGGCCTCGCCGTGTGCGACTGCCGACAGGGTGCTCTCCGCCTACGACCCGGTCCGCGTGGAAGCCGTGCTGGCAGAGGCCGAGGCCCGGCAGGCGGCGGGCAGGCATCGGGAAGCGCTGCGCGGCTATCGCCGCGCGATTCACCTCAAGCGCATCAACGAAGGCCTGGACACGCCGGCGCAGGTCCGTCTCCTGCAGCGGGTGCTCGAGAGCCAGCTCGCCCTGGGACTGCGGCAGGCTGCCGACGCCACCCACGACAACCTCTACCGTCTGCGCCTGCACCACGCCGCCGGGCCGGCGGAACGTCTTGCCGCGGCCACGGCCTACAGCGATTGGAAACGCGAGCGCTACCTGGACGCAGGTGGCACCGCCGGTTACCGCTCCCTGCTGGCCATGATCGACGTTCACGAGGATGCCCTGGCCGCATTGCGTGCCGAGGGTGAAGACGGGCTGGCCGAGGTGCCGCATCTCTACCATCGCCTCGAGGCGGAGTACCTCGTCTCAACCTATGCCGGCGAGAATTCACCGGTCACGCACGTGCACTCCGGGGGCGTCGGCCTCGCGGACTACCAGAGCGCGACCGACCTCGATGCCGACCGCTTCCGGCGCCTGCGGAAGCACAATTTCCGCAACGGCCGGCAAATCCTCGAGCGCATCATCGCGGTCCTGGAAGCGCAGCGGGAGCAGGATACCGAGGCCCTCGCCGCGGCAAAGATCGCCCTCGGCGACTGGTACCTGTGGTGGCACAAGCGGGGCCGGGCGCTGGCGAACTACCGGGAGGCCTGGGTGCTCTATGAGGGCGACGGCGACCCTGCGACGGACCCGGCGGCGCTCTTCCCCGGCCCGCGGGAGCTGCCGGATGCGGATGCCTTTTCCACGGGACGCGCCCCGGACCCCTACCAGCAGCCGGCCCGGGCCCTGGTGCGCTTCGAGGTGTCGCGCCTCGGCGAGGTGCGCGGCATCGAGTTCCTCGAACTGGAGCCGGACGACGCGCCGGGAGCGCGCTCGGCGCTCTACCAGTTACTCAAGAATTATCGTTTCCGCCCGCTGCTGCGCGACGGCGAAGTGGTCGCGGCCAGCAACGTGGTCCGCCGCTACCGCTATCACTACTGAACGCTAGTCGGCCGCGTCGCCGCCCTCGCTGGCCAGGGCGTAGTGAGCCCGGTCGATGAGGTAGGCGCGGATCGCCTCCACGTCCGCTTCGCCGAGCTCGTCGCTGAAGCCGACCATACCCTTTTCCCAGTGCAGCCCGCCGCGGACGATGGCCTGGAACTGCGCGTGCTTCTCCGCCGTGAGAGCGCGCAGGTCCGGGGTCACGCCGCCGCTCACGGCGCCGTCGCCGTGGCAGAAGACGCAGTACTGGAGGTAGAGCTGCTTACCGTCGGCCACTGTTTCCGCGTCCACCGTCTGCGGCGGCGGGTCGATGACCAGCTCGCCGCGTTCGGCGGGCGGCAGGGCGGCGTCACCACCCAGCTTGAACACGAGGAGCCGGCTGCGGTTGGGTATCGGGCCCGCGGTCAGTGCCTCGCCGCCGACCAGGGGCAGGGAACCGCCCCAGCCGGCTACCACGGCGACGTATTGTTCACCGTCGAGGCGGTAGGTCACCGGTGGTGCAACGATGCCCGTCTGCGCATCAAAGGACCAGAGTTCCCCACCATTATCCGCACGGTAGGCCACCAGTTCGCCTTCGGCATTGCCCTGGAAGAGCAGGTTGCCGCCGGTCGAGAGCATGCCGCCGTTCCAGGGGCCCGCGTGTTCCACCTCCCAGCGCGGCGCCATGGCCACCGGGTCCCAGGCGACGATGGTGCCGCGTACGGTCTTGAGCACCGCTTCTTTCGTGGCCGGGTCGTCGGGCAGGGCGGCGGGGCGCGAGTCGGTGCCGGTGTTCCAGTAGCCGGGCCGGTGCTCGAACGCTTCGTCGGCGGCATAGACCCAGCCCACGTCCTGGCGGGGGATGTAAACGAGGCCGTGCTCCGGGTGGTAGCTCATCGGGTGCCAGTTATGGCCGCCGATAGGGCCGGGCAGCTGCAGGCCGGTGGGGCCGTCTTCGTAGCGCGCGCCCTCGGCGACCACCGGGCGGCCCGTCTCCGGGTCCACATGGGACGCCCAGGTGACCGTGGCGTAGGGTTCGGCGGCGAGGAACTCACCGGTGCGCCGGTCGAGGACGTAGAAGAAACCGTTCTTCGGTGCCTGCATGATCACCGGACGCTCCTCGCCGTCGATCACCAGGTCGGCAAGGATCATGTGCTGCGTCGCGGTGTAGTCCCAGCTGTCACCGGGGGTGGTCTGGTAGTGCCACACATAGCTGCCGTCATCGGGGTTGAGGGCGACAATGGAGGACAGGTAGAGGTTGTCGCCGCCGTCCGGGCTGCGCAGCTGCCGGTTCCAGGGGGCGCCATTGCCGACGCCGATGTAGAGCAGGTTGAGCGCCGGGTCGTAGGCCATGGAATCCCAGACCGTGCCGCCGCCGCCGATCTCCCACCAGGGGCCGCCGCCCCAGGTTTCGGCGGCGCGTGCGAGGGCCGGGCTTTCGAAGCCTTCCGCCGGGTCGCCGGGGACCGTGTAGAAGCGCCAGCGCAGGCTGCCGTCGTCGACATCGTAGGCGCTCACGTAGCCGCGCACGCCGAGCTCGGCGCCACCGTTGCCGATGATGACCTTGTCGTCGATGATGCGCGGCGCGCCGGTGATCGAGTAGGGCTTGCTGCGGTCCGTGGTCTGCACTTCCCAGCGCACGCTGCCGTCGGCGGCATTGAGGCTGATCAGCCGGCCGTCCAGGGTGCCGAAGAACAGGAGACCGTCCTTGTGGGCAACTCCCCGGTTGACGACGTCGCAGCACAGGTGCACGGCCCAGTCCCGCGGCACCTCGGGGTCGTAGAACCACTTCAGTTCGCCGGTCCGGGCATCGTGGGCGAACACGTGGCTCCAGGAGCCGGTGGTGTAGATCGTGCCGTCGATGACCAGCGGCGTCGCTTCCTTGCCCCGGGCCGTCGGGTAGTCGAAGTACCAGGCGAGGCCGAGGTCCGCGACGTTGTCCGTGTCGATCTGCGCCAGCGGGCTGTGCCGGGTCTCGGCGTTGTCGAGGCCGTGCTGGCGCCACTCGACATCCGGTGCGGCTGTGGCGGTAACACGGCCCGGGGCTTCCGGGGGCTGCTCGCGGCTGCAGGCGGCGAGTAGGCAGAGTACGCCCACGGCGGGCAGGGCGAGGCGGTAGCGCATGGTACTTCCTTATGGTTATTCGCACCGCCATTCTAAGGGAAGGCTCCCCGGCGTGGTACAGCTGCTGTGGCAAGCCCGGGGCAAGCCTGGGGAAAGAAAGCCCCGCGCCGGCAGGCCCTGCACCCGGGTGGCCGCGGCGGCGGGTCGCTTCTACAATGGGCAGTTTTCGTCCCGGGGGAATTGCCATGTCTTGCCGTCCTGTCCTTGCCGTGTTTCTCTGCCTGTCTTTCTCCCTGGGGCTCGCCGCCTGTGCCGCGGGGCCCGCGGAGGTGGTTCGAACCATGGAACAGGTCGAGGAGCGCGCTGCCGCGGCCGGGCTTGGCGCGGGGGGCCGCCCGGTAGGCGAACCCTGGAGCCGCAGCCCGGTCTACGGCGCCGGCGGCATGGCGGCGACCGCGCAGCCGCTGGCCTCCCAGGTGGCCATCGATGTGCTCAAGGCCGGCGGCAGCGCGGTCGACGCGGCGATTGCCGCCAACGCGGCGCTGGGCCTCATGGAGCCCACGGGCAACGGTATCGGCGGCGATATCTTTTTCATCATCTGGGACCCGCAGACGAAGCAGCTCTACGGCTACAACGGCTCCGGCCGCGCACCGCGGGGGCGCAGCCTCGATGAGCTCAAGGCGCGTATTGCCGGGCTCAAGGCCGCGGGGGCCGTACCGGAAGATCTCGAGGGCATTCCCTCCCACGGCTCCCTGCCGGTGACCGTGCCCGGCACCGTGGACGGCTGGTTTGCCGCCCACGACCGCTTCGGCCGCCTGCCCATGGCCGAGGTGCTGGCGCCGGCGGTGCGCTATGCCCGCGAGGGCTTCCCGGTGTCGCCGGTGATCGCCTATTACTTCCAGCGCAACCTGGCCGGCTTCGAGTCGCGTGCGGCGATGATCGAGGAGTTCGACAACGCCCGGGCCACGTACTTCGCCGGCGGCGCGCCGCAGGCCGGGGAACTCTTCCGCAACCCGGACCTTGCGAACACGCTCGAGACCCTCGGCCGCGAAGGGCGGGACGCCTTCTACAGGGGGGAGCTTGCGCGCACTATGGACGCCTACTTCAAGCGCATCGGCGGCGATCTGCGCTACGAAGACTTCGCCAGCCATCGCGGCGAGTGGGTGGAACCGGGCCACGTGGAGTACCGGGGTTACGATGTCTTTGAGCTGCCGCCGAACGGCCAGGGCTTCGCGGCGCTGCAGATGCTGAACATCCTCAGGAACGTCGATCTCGCGCAGTGGCCGCGGGCCTCGGCCGAGGTCTTCCACTACCTGGTCGAGGCCAAGCGCCTTGCCTTCGAGGACGTGGCCCGCTACTACGCCGACCCGGCGGTTGCCGACGTGCCCCTGGCCGGGCTGCTCGCGGAAGACTACGGCCGCGAACGCTTCGCGCTTATCGATCCGGCGCGCGCGACAGCGGCCTTCGGCCCCGGCGAGCCCAGGCTGGAGAGCGACGGCGACACCACTTACCTCACGGTCGCCGACGGTGACGGCATGATGGTCTCGATGATCCAGTCCAATTACCGCGGCATGGGCACGGGGTTGGTCGCCGACGGCCTCGGCTTCATGTTCCAGGACCGCGGCGAGCTCTTCTCCCTCGACCCGGCGCATCCGAACGCCTACGCCCCGGGCAAGCGCCCCTTCCACACGATCATCCCGGCCTTCGTGATGAAGGACGGCGAGCCCTGGCTGAGCTTCGGCCTCATGGGTGGCTCCATGCAGCCCCAGGGTCATGTGCAGGTGCTGGTCAATCTGATCGATTACGGCATGAACGTGCAGGAGGCCGGTGACGCCGCCCGCTTCAACCACGACGGCGGGCGCCACCCCACCGGCGTGCACGGCGATCCGCTCGGCACGCTGGCGGTGGAGCCGGGCGTGCCGGCGGTGACCATCGAGCGGCTGGAGGCCATGGGCCACCGCGTCGAGGTGATCGAGGACGGCGTCCGCTTCGGCGGTTACCAGGCGATCATGCGCCTGCCCAATGGCGCCTACGCCGGCGCCACGGAGAAGCGCAAGGACGGCACCGTCGCCGCGTACTGACCCGGCTTTCCGCTGGAGCCTGCGGGCGCGCGGGAAAGCCTACGAGTCTCCGCGCCGCGCCTTTGCGAAGGCCGCGGCCATGGCGCCGCCACCGGCGGGCTGCTGCCGCCGCTTGTCGCCGGCCTTGCCGCTCTTGCTGCCCTTTCCCTGCCTGCCCCGACCACTGTCGTGCCGGTCGCCGCGGCGCCCGCGACCGCCCCGGGGACTGTCTGCGGCGGCCTTGCCCTCTTCGGCATCGGCGGCGTTGTCGGAGAGACGCATGGTCAGGCTGATGCGCTTGCGCGGGGCGTCCACGGCGAGCACCTTCACGGTGACGATGTCACCGGCCCTGACCACGCTGTGCGGGTCCTTGATGAAGCGGTCAGCGAGGCGGGAGATGTGCACGAGGCCGTCCTGGTGCACGCCGATATCCACAAAGGCCCCGAAGTTGGTGACGTTGGTCACCGTGCCCTCGAGCACCATGTCCGGGACGAGGTCCGCCATCGTCTGCACGTCGTCGCGGAGCTTCGCGGTCTGGAAGGCCGGCCGCGGGTCCCGGCCCGGCTTTTCCAGCTCGGCGATGATGTCGCGCACGGTCGGCAGGCCGCGTTCGGCGGTGACGAAGGCCGTCGCTTCCAGGCCCTTCAGGAAGGCGCTGTCGCCGATCACCGCGCTGAGCGACCGGCCCGCGCTGGCGGCGATGGCCTCGGCGACGGGGTAGGACTCCGGGTGCACGGCGGAGGCGTCCAGCGGGTTCTCGCCGCCGTTCACCCGGAGGAAGCCCGCGGCCTGTTCGAAGGTGCGGGCGCCGAAGCGCGGCACGGCCAGCAGTGCCTGCCGGCTGGCGAAGGCACCGTGGCCGTCGCGGTGGGCAACGATGGCCGCCGCCAGGCTCGCGGACAGGCCGGCAACCCGGGTGAGCAGGGCCGCCGAGGCCATGTTCACGTCCACGCCCACGGCATTCACGCAGTCTTCCACCACCGCGTCGAGCTGCCGGGCCAGCGCGACCTGGCTGACGTCGTGCTGGTACTGGCCCACGCCGATGGCCTTGGGCTCGATCTTCACCAGCTCGGCCAGCGGGTCCTGCAGGCGCCGGGCGATGGAGACGGCACCGCGGAAGGTCACGTCGAGGTCGGGAAACTCCTCGGCTGCCAGCTGTGAGGCGGAGTAGACGGAGGCCCCGGCCTCCGACACGGTGACCCGCGTGGCCGCGAGGGCCGGCTCCGCCCCCAGCAGGCGGCCGACAAAGGCGTCTGTTTCCCGGCTGGCGGTGCCGTTGCCGATAGCGATGAGCTCCACGCCGTGGCGCCGGGCCAGCGCCGCCACGGTGGCCGCGGCCTCCGCTTCCCGCTTCTGCGGCGCGTGCGGGAAGATCGTGGCGTGGTCCACGAGCTTGCCGGTGCCGTCGACGACGGCCACCTTCACGCCGGTCCTGAGGCCCGGGTCGAGCCCCATGGTCGGCCGCGGCCCGGCGGGCGCGGCCAGCAGCAGGTCCTTGAGGTTGCGGGCGAACACGGCGATCGCCTCGGTCTCTGCGCGTTCGCGCAGGTCGCCGAGGAGGTCCGTCTGCAGGCGAGTGAGCAGCTTGACGCGCCAGGTCCAGCGCAGCGTCGTGCCCAGCCAGCCGTCGGCGGCGCGGCCCTCGTCCTTCACCGCCCAGTGATCGGCAAGCATCGCTTCGCAGGGGTGGGCGTCGCCCGCTTTCTCTTCCGGGTCCATGACCAGCGCCAGTTGCAGGAAGCCGGCGTTGCGGCCGCGGAACATGGCCAGGGCACGGTGCGAGGGGACGCCGGCGAGGGGTTCACAGTGCTCGAAATAGTCGCGGAACTTGGCCGCCTCGGTGTCCTCGGCCGCCCCGGGTGCGGCGGCGGAGCGCAGCAGGGCGTTGTCGGCGAGAAAGGCGCGCAGCCGCGCGACCAGGTCCGCATCCTCGGACCAGCGTTCCATGAGAATCTGCCTGGCGCCGTCCAGGGCGTCGTCGGCGCTGGCGATGCCGGCGTCGGCGTTGAGGTAGGCCGCCGCGGCGGCCGCGGGCTCCTGCGCCGGGTCCTGCCAGAGGGCCTCCGCCAGCGGCTCGAGGCCGGCCTCGCGCGCGATCTGCGCCTTGGTGCGCCGCTTCGGCTTGTAGGGCAGGTACAGGTCCTCGAGGCGGCCCTTGCTGTCGGCGGCCCGCAGCTGCGCCTCCAGGGCCTCGGTGAGCTTGCCCTGCTCGCGGATCGAGTCGAGGATCGTCTCGCGGCGCGCCTCGAGTTCCGCGAGGTAGCGGTGCCGCTCCTCCAGCTCGCGCAGCTGACTGTCGTCGAGACCGCCGGTCACCTCCTTGCGGTAGCGGGCGATGAAGGGGACGGTGGCGCCGTCCTCGAGGAGGGCGAGCGTGGCGCTCACCTGGGCTTCGCGAACGGATAGCTCCGTCGCCAGGCGCTGGGCGATGGTCATGGGCGCTCCTGGAAAACTGGGAAAGGGGTGTTGAGCGGGGCGGCTGCTCAGGGCGTGCGCTGGAACTGGCTGACGGCCTCGAGCAGCTGGCGGCAGGTGATCTGGCCGATGAGCCTGCCGTTCTCGACCACCGGGCGCCGGCGCTTGTTCTTGATCAGCATGTCCTGGGCGACATCGACGATATCCTCGTCGGGGTGGGCCACGACGAGGTTGTCCTTCGCCATCACGTCGGCCACCCGGCCCGGGTCGGACTCGGTATAGGCCGCGCCCAGGATGGCGCGCAGGCAGTCCAGCTCCGAGAGGATGCCGACCAGCTGCCCCGCTTCGTCGACCACGCAAAGCCCGGAAATCTTGTTGTCCACGATCACCTGCATGGCCTCGCGGATCGTGGCGTCGCTCCTGACGGTGGCCGGGTGGCGCAGCATGTAGTCACGCAGGCTGACGGAGCGGAGCATGGCGGTTTCCTGTGTCGCTGGCGATGCAGTTCGAGCTGGCTGCGGAGTATAAACGGGCCCGCCATGGACGGGCCAGCACCGGGGCGCAGGGGACGGGAAGGGTCAGTGGTCGCGGCCGTGGGGGCGTTCGTAGTCCAGCGCCGGCCCCGCGGGCACCACCCCCGTCGGGTTGATGGTGGGGTGTGAGCGGTAGTAGTGCCCCTTGATGTGTGTGAAATCCACGGTCCCGGCAATACCCGGGAGCTGGTAGAGCTCGCGCAGGTAGCCGGGCAGGTGCGCGAACTCCTCGAGGCGCTGCCGGTTGCACTTGAAGTGCCCGTGGTACACCGCGTCGAAGCGCACCAGGGTTGTGAACAGGCGCACGTCCGCTTCCGTGAAGCGGTCACCGGCGAGGAAGCGGTGCTCGGCCAGGTGGGCATCAATGGCATCGAGCTCCGCGAACAGTTCGCCGAAGGCCTCCTCGTAGGCGGCCTGGGTGGTGGCGAAGCCGGCCCGGTAGACACCGTTGTTCACCCGCGGGTAGATGCGTGCATTCCATTCGTCGATGGCGGCGCGCAGGTCCTCCGGGCAGAGGTCCAGCGTGCTGCCGGTGAGGCCGTCGAAGGCCGTGTTCAGCATGCGGATAATGTCCGCGGACTCGTTGCTGACGACTGTCGCGCGTTCCCGGTCCCAGAGCACCGGTACCGTGACCCGGCCGGTGTAGTCCGCCCGCGCTGCCGTGTAGACCTCGTGCATGAAGGTGCGGCCGCCGACCCGGTCACCGGTAGAGCCCTCTGCCTCGTCGAAGGTCCAGCCGTTTTCCAGCATGAGGGGGCTGACTACCGAGACATCGATGAGATCCTCCAGCCCCTTCAGGGCACGGACGATCAGGGTCCGGTGCGCCCAGGGACAGGCGAGGGACACATACAGGTGGTAGCGCCCCGGCGCAGCGGCGAAGCCGCCTTCGCCATCGGGGCCGGGCGCCCCGTCTGCCGTGACCCAGCGGCGGAAGCGGGCATCCTCGCGCTCGAAGCGCCCGCCGCTCTTCTTTGTGTCGTACCAGCGGTCGTGCCACCGGCCGTCGATCAGTAGTCCCATCGGGCAGCTCCCCTGTCGTGTTGATACCTGTCCTGACTGAGCGCCACAGTAAGTTCTATTTTATGAATCGAAAAGCGCAAAAATACGGCTAATTTATTCTAAATAGTAGAAATTATGCGGTCCGTAGCAGCTCGGCAAGGCGTGCCAGGGCCGGGCCGGCGCTGGCGCTGTCGGAGCGGGCCAGCTGCAGTGTCACCGGGCGCCGGCTGCCGCGCTCCAGGGGCAGCTCCCGCAGCCTGCCGGCCTCGAGCTGCGGCGCGATGCGGGTGAGGGGCAGCCACGCGAAACCGAGGCCGCGGCAGATCATGTCCACGGAGGTGGCGAGCTGGGTGACGGTCCAGCGCTGCTCCGCGCCGAGCCAGCCGGCGTCCGTGCGCGGGCCGCGGGCGGAGTCGCGCACGACGATCTGCCTGTGCCCGGCGAGGTCGCGGAAGTCCAGGGGGCGGTTCAGGGCGTGTAGCGGATGCGAGGGGTGGGCGACGGCCACGAACTCCGTGTCGAGCACGCGCTCGCCGAGGACGCCCTCCGGCAGCTGCTGTGCCACGAGGAGGTCGACCTCGCCCGCCTTGAGCAGCTCGGCGCCCCCGGAGAGCACGGTTTCGCGCAGCTCGACGCGCGTGTGCGGGTACTCGCGGGCGAGCGTGGCGAGACTGTCGGCGAGGCAGCCGCTGGGGAAGACCCCGTCGACGGCAATGCGCAGCTCCGCCTCGACGCCCGTGGAAAGCCCGTCGGCGACCGCCTCCAGCGCGTCCGCCTGGTCGAGCAGCTGTTCCGCGCGTTTCAGGATGAGGCGCCCGGCGTCCGTGAGCACGGCCTTGCGCCCGACCACCTCGAAAAGCGGCAGGCCGAGGTGGTCCTGCAGCTTGTGCACCGCGTGATTGATGCTCGACTGGCTCTTGTGAATGGCCCTGGCGGCCTGGGCGAAGCCGCCGTGGTCGACCACGGCGCGGAGCATGCGCCACTGCTCGAGTGTTGCCTTGCTCACCCTGATGTCCTCTAAGTTCGAATATTTGGGCCGATATTTTGCGCTTTTCTACCGATAATATCGACCTTATGCTCAGGTCATTACGAACAGGGAGGCGCATCATCATGCCAAGACAGGTCACAGCGCTTCGGCGTGCCCAGGCTACCAGCGACGGTGCCGGTGTCGCCATCCAGCGGGTGGCGGGCTTCGGCGACGCCGCACTCGACCCGTTGCTCATGCTCGACGAACTGCGCTCCGAGCACCGCGAGGACTTCGCCGCCGGCTTTCCGCCGCACCCGCATCGGGGTATGCAAACGCTGACTTACATGAAGCACGGCGGTATCGCGCACGAGGACAGCCAGGGCAACCGCGGCGAGATCCGCGACGGCGGCCTGCAGTGGATGTCCGCCGGGCGCGGTATCATCCACGCCGAGATGCCGACCCAGGACAGCGCGGGCCTGCATGGCTTCCAGCTCTGGGTAAACCTGCCGGCGGCAGAGAAGCTCGGAGCGCCGCGCTACCGTGATATCGAGAGGGCAGCGCTGCCCCGGCTCGCGGGCGAGGGCTTCGAGGCCGCGCTGCTGGCCGGAGACTGGTGCCTCGGTGGTGTGAGCGGTAGCGGCGCGCTGGAGGAGCTGTCCCCGCAGGCGTCCCTTGCGGACCTCTCCCTCGCCCCCGGTGCGACGGTCACCGTGACCAGCGAGGCGGGCGAGAACGTCGTTGCCTATCTCTACGAGGGCGAGCTGGCCGGTATCGGGCCCGAGGGCGTTTCCCGGGGTCACCTGCTGGTGGCGGCCGGCGACGGTGGCTGGCCCCTGGAGGCGGGTCCCGCGGGCGCGGGGCTACTGGTGCTGCGCGGTCGCCCGCTCCGGGAGCCCGTCGTCCATTACGGCCCCTTCGTCATGAACACCCGGGAGGAAATCGAGCAGGCCCTCGCCCAGTACCGGGATGGCACCTTCCTCGACTGATTGCGCCTCGACTGATCGCGCCCCAACGGGGCGCGCCTGCACGCGCCCATAGCGAAGTGGTATCCTTGCGCGCTTCGACGACGGGCAGGAACAGGCGGCATGAAGCGCGCAGGCATCGCGGCACTGGCACTGGCCCTGGGGGCCTGCGCGGGCACCGGGAGCAAAGCGCCCGCCGGTGACACGGTCACCGCCTGCACGGCGCCGCGTCCGCAGGTCTGCACCATGGTGTACGACCCGGTCTGCGCCACGCTGATCGCCGGCGGCCGCGCCGACTACGCATCGCCCTGTAACGCCTGCGCGGATGACGCCGTCGCCGCCTGGGCGCCGGGGGCCTGCGAGGACGGCGGCAGCGCCGGCGGCCGCTGATGGCCTGCCCTCAAGCCTGCCACCGGCCGGTGGCGCCGATGTTCGCAGGAGACCCGCCTTGAGTCTGACCAACCGAATCCTTCTCGCCATGGTCGCCGGGGTCCTCGTCGGCTCCCTGCTCAACCTGCTCGTGGGCAGCGGGGCCACGCCGGAGATCGTCCGCGAAGGCATCAGCACCTACCTCGTGAACGGGCTTTTCGACGTGGTGGGCCGTGTCTTCGTCGCTTCCCTGCAGCTGCTGGTGGTGCCACTGGTGCTGGTATCGCTGATCTGCGGCGCGAGTTCCCTCGGTGACAGCGCGCGCATGGGGCCCATTGCCGGCAAGACCGTGCTCTTCTACCTGTGCACCACGGCGGTCGCGGTGACGACCGCCCTGTTCGTGGCGGTGGTGGTGGAGCCGGGTTCCGGCGTCAGCCTGGATACCAGCGCCACCTTCGAACCCACCGAGCCGCCGCCGCTCAAGGACGTGATCGTCAACATCTTCCCGTCGAACCCCATAGCGGCCATGGCCGAGGGCGAGATGCTGCAGATCATCGTCTTCGCCCTGCTTTTCGGCTATGCGATTTCCCATGCGGGAGAGGCCGGACGCCGCATCGCGGCCTTCTTCAGCGACCTCGAGGCCGTGGTCATGCGCATGGTGGGCATCCTCATGGGCCTTGCGCCCTACGGCGTGTTCGCGCTCCTCGGCATGCTTTTCGCCGACATGGGGCTTTCGGCCATCGCCGATCTCGCCAAGTACTTCTTCACCCTGCTGGCGGTGCTGCTGTTCCACGGGCTCGTGGTCTACAGCCTCATTCTAAAGTTACTCGCCCGGCGCTCCCCGGCCATGCTCCTGAACAAGATGCGCTCGGTCTGGGCCTTTGCCTTCAGCACCGCCTCCTCGGGAGCGACACTGCCGATCACCCTGCGTACCGTCGAGAAGCGCCTCGGCGTGAACAATTCCGTTGCGGGCTTCACCGTGCCGCTGGGCGCTACCATCAACATGGACGGCACCGCGATCATGCAGGGCGTGGCCACGGTGTTCATCGCCGAGGTCTACGGCTTCGACCTCAGCCTGACGGCCTATCTCACGGTGATCCTCACGGCGACGCTCGCCTCCATCGGTACCGCTGCGGTACCGGGCGTCGGGCTGATCACCCTGGCCATGGTGCTCAAGCAGGCGGGCCTCCCCGTGGAGGGCATCGGCCTTATCATCGGCATCGACCGGCTCCTCGACATGGTCCGCACGGCGGTCAACGTCACCGGGGACGCCACCGTGTCCGTGGTGGTGGCGAGTTCCGAGGGCCAGCTGGACGAGCATGTGTACATGGACCCGAACGCGGACCGCTACCCGGACCGTGACGAGGGAACAACGGAACGGGAGGTCGCGTGAGCATCAAGGTATCCATCGTCCCGGTAACGCCCTACCAGCAGAACTGCTCCCTGCTGAAATGCGAGGAGACGGGCCGCGGCGCGCTGTTCGACCCTGGCGGCGACCGCGAGCGCATCCTCGCTGCCGTGGACCAGCTGGGTGTGGAACTGGAAAAGATCATTCTGACCCACGCCCACATGGATCACTGCGCCCTCGCCGGCGAGCTCCGGGAGGAACTGGGGCTGCCCATCGAGGGGCCGGGCCGGGGCGATGATTTCTGGCTCGAGAAGCTGCCCGAGTGGTGCCAGATGGCGGGCTTTCCCCGGGCCGAGGCCTTCGAGCCGGACCGCTGGCTGGAAGACGGTGACCGGGTGACGGTCGGCGCCCAGGAACTGGAAGTGCTGCACTGCCCGGGCCACACCCCGGGCCACGTCGTGCTCTTCCACCGCGGCCAGCGCCTGGCCTGGGTCGGGGACGTGCTCTTCCAGGGCTCCATCGGCCGCACGGATTTCCCCCGCGGCAACCACGACCAGCTCATCAGCAGCATCCGCGACAAGCTCTTCCCGCTCGGTGACGACGTGACCTTCATCCCCGGCCATGGCCCCACCTCGACCCTCGGGCACGAGCGCCAGAGCAACCCCTTTGTCGCCGACCCCCGCTATGGCTGACGAGCAAGGTACCGCCGACGAGCGGGCCGCCGAGCTGCGTGCCGCCTACCTTGGCCAGACGGCGCGCATTCCCTGGGAGGACCTCGCCGTGCACTTTGCCGGCGGCCGCGTGATCCGTGTCGCGCCGGCCCTGGATCTGGTGGAGGTGGCGGTGCAGCTGGGTCTCGATAACGTCGCCCGGTTCCAGGCCTGGACCGAGGCGGGCGAGGTGCGCCCGGCCACGGACGACGACGCGCGGGACTGGGAAGCGACGGGCGCTACGCTCTGGGCCGTGGTCGCCGCACCCTGGGTGCTGGTGCAGCCGCTTGCGGAAGAACCCGCTTGAGACACGCCTTTTAACAGGCCCTTCGTGTAGCAGGCCCTTCGTGTAACAGGCCCTTTCTGGCTTGCCGGGGCGGATGGTGGGGGGTACCCCCAGTCGCTCCCCGATACACGCTTGGTGGGGGCACCCCCCACCATCCGCCC
>NZ_JBTOLW010000029.1:0-51939 GCF_054552115.1 Pseudohaliea sp.
CTGGCAGTCCGCATGGCGGCCGGGGTGAGTGCGGGATACTTCTCCCACAAAGCGTGTATCGGGGAGCGATTGAGAAAAGTACCCCACACTCACCCCGGGAATCAGGGCTCGGCCTTCAGCCAACCACTCGACAACCCAACGCCCGGGCGATAGCCCGCGCCTCAGCGCTGCCCCCGCGCACCGGGTTGCCCGCCAGTTCCCGGCGCAGCGGGTAGTCGCGGCGCAGGCGGTCGAAGGCAGCGCCGCGGTCCGTGCCAGCGTCCGCGAGAGCCTCACGGAGACGCCGGTCATCGTCCCTGGGCTGGTAACGAGCGAGGAGCAGGTCGCGGAGGAGCTCACCGCGCTCTTTGCTCTCCGGCAGCGGAAGGGTCGCGGCCGGCGGCGGGGCCAGGGCGCCGGCGAACGCCGTGCCCAGCGCCTTGTCCATGGCGGCAACCACGCGCTGCGTGCCGGCGAGCCGGGCCTCCAGGGAATAGCCCGCGATGTGGGGTGTGCCGAGGCTGACCCGGTCGAGCAGCGGCGCCGGCACCTCCGGTTCCGCCTCCCAGACATCGAGCACCCCTCTTCCTCGACCGCCTTCCAGCCAGGCCGCGAGGGCCGTGTTGTCCACGACGGGGCCGCGGCTCGCATTGATGAGCAGCGCACCCGGCGCCAGGCGCCTGAGCGCGCGCTCGTCGATGAGGTGCCGGCTCGGCCAGGGTGCACGGGTCGTGAGTGAACAATGCAGCGTCAGCACCCTGCAGGCCAGCACCTCGCCCGGCGTGGCGCTGTACGGTATCGCCCCCTCGGGAAGCCACGGGTCCGTCGCACACCAGCGGATGCCGAGCGCATCGAGACGGGCACCGAGACAGCGACCGACATGGCCGTAGCCGACGATACCGACACGGGCGCCCGCGAGCAGTTCCGCCAGCGGGTCTTCGAGCGACGCCAAGACGGCCAGCACGTATTCTGCTACCGCGTTCGCATTCGCGCCCGCCGCCGCGGCGAAGGTGACGCCCCGGCGCTCGAGGGCACTGCAATCGATGTGGTCCGTCCCGCTGGTCGCGGTGCCCACGAAGCGCACCGGCGTAGCGTCGAGGAGCGCCGCGTCCACACGGGTAACCGAGCGCACCAGCAGCGCGTCGGCATCGCGCAGGTCCCCGCGGCTGATGGCACGCCCGGGCAGGGTCCGGAGCGTGGCGCCGGCTGCCGCCAGCGACTCGAGGCCGGGCATATTCTCGTCACAGACGATGCGCACGGGTCAGCCGAGAGCCCGGAGCGGAAACTGCATGGCCGACACCGCGCGGCCGGCCGGGAAGCGTGCTGTCAGCGCCTCGAGGAAACGCCCTGCCCGCCCGGCGGGCCCGCGGGACTGCCACGCGCGGGCTTCTGCGACCACGGCCGCCGCGAAGCGGTCGCGGTCGGCCGCCGCCAGCTGCCCGTCGAGGTTGTCGAGGCTCAGGCGGAACGGCAGGCCACAGGCCTGCGCAAAGAGCCACTCAAGGCCCTGGGGCCGAGCCTCCACCGCCTCGAAGGCGCGCTGTGCTTCCGCGTCGCGGCCATCCGGTGCATACCAGTAACCGTAGTCGGCGAGCCGGCGGCGGGCCGCGCCGGCGATACACCAGTGCGCCACCTCGTGCAGCGCACTGGCCGGGTAGTCGGCGCGGTAATGGATCTCGTGCCAGCCGCCGACGGTCGTGGCCGGCAGATAAAGTGGCTCCTCGGCGCCGCCGACCAGTCGCGTTCGCTCCCGCTGCCCGAAGCAGTCGGCGAACACCTGTTCCAGGCTGGCCGCTTCGACCGTCACGGGACCTGAATCACTGCGCCTTGCGGACGAGGAAACGGAGCTCGTCATCCTCCTCGCTTTCCTCCAGCAGTTCGTGGCCGAGAAAGTGGCAGAACTGCGGGATGTCGCGGCGCGTGGTCGGGTCCGTGGCGCGCACGACGACGAGGTCGCCGGGGGCCGCGTCGCGGATCGCATTGTGCAGCAGCATGACGGGCTCCGGGCAGTAGAGACCCCGGGCGTCGAGCTCGTGGGTGGCCGGGCCGCTCACGACGCGTCACCGAGCAGGTCCAGTGCCTGCTCCCGGGGGACGAGGTCCCAGCTTTCGCTGTCGCTATCAAAGAGCAGTGCCAGATCACCGGCGGCGAGCTGGCGGGAGAGCGCCTCCCGTTTCTCGGCCAGGGGCACCTCGCGCTCGCCGTAATCGGTGCCGTCACGGCTGGCGTACTCCTCCAGCAGCGCCGCGAGGGTCTCCGGGGGCAACCGCTCCGGCGGAATACGCAGGAAATTCGCCACGGCGCCTCAGGAGGCGGGCTTGACGAATTTCAGGGTCATACGATCACTCTCACCGATAGCGACGTAGCGGTCCCGGTCCTGATCGCCGAGCGCGAGGGTCGGCGGCAGGGTCCAGACACCCTCGGGGTGATCGGCGCTGTCCTCCGGGTTGGCATTGATCTCGGATCGGCCCGCGAGCTCGAAACCGGCGGCTTCGGCGGCAGCGACGACCGTCGCCTCGGTCACATAGCCAGTGTTCTTCATGGCTTCCAGCGACCGGCCCTCCGGCGCGCGGTGCTGCACCACGCCGAAGACACCGCCGGGCTTGAGGGCCTCGAAGGCCGCGGCGAACACCGGGTCTAGCGCGTCACCGCGCAGCCAGCTGTGCACGTTGCGGAAGGCGAGAACCAGGTCGGCCGAGCCGGCCGGTGCGATGTCGAAGGTCGTCGGCGGGGCCAGGGTCGAAACGATGACGCTGCCGTAAACGTCATTGTCGGCGCCGAGCTTGCGCAGGAACCCACCGAGGGAGCGTCGCCCGTAGGCGCTGCCGTTGACGTCGAAGTGCGCGGCGTAAAGCGTGCCCTCGTCCTTGAGGAGCGGTGCCAGCACCTCCGTGTACCAGCCGCCGCCGGGGGAAAGCTCGACCACGGTCATAGCAGGTTCGAGACCGAAGAAGGCCAGGGTCTCGGCGGGATTGCGCCAGCCGTCACGGGCACGGTTCGCCTCGCTGCGGTGTTCACCGGCGAGAGCGGCCGCGTAGTCCGGGGCGGCCGTGGCGGCCTGAGCAGGCAGCAGGAACAGGGCGACCAGCAGGGGAAGTAGGAATTTCATGGTTCGTCCTTAGCGTCGGGAGGATGTCGCGGTACTATACGAAGTTCCCCCGCCAATGTGGAGACACGTCGTGCAGAAAGCCATCGTGGTCAGTTTCATCGCCGACGACCGGCCGGGCATCGTCGAACGCCTCGCCGCGCTCGTTGCCGAGCACGGCGGCAACTGGGAGGACGCGAGCCTGTCCCAGCTCGGCGGCAAGTTTGCCGGCCTGGCACTGGTCAACCTGCCCACCGCGGCGGAAACCGCGCTGCGCGAGGCGCTCGCGGGGCTGGCCGCAGAGGCCATCGACTGCAGCGTGACCGAGGCCGGCGAGACGGCGTCGGAAGAAGGGGCGGTCCTTACCCTGGCGCTGGTCGGCCCGGACCGTCCGGGCATCATCCATGAGGTGACGCGCGCCCTGCACGGCGCCGGACTGAACCTGCGCAGCCTGGAAAGCACAGTGCGTAGCGCGCCCATGAGTGCCGAGCCCCTGTTCCACGCCACCCTCGAAGCGCAGGCCGCATCGAGCGTGGATCGCGTTACCCTGGAATCGGAGCTGGACCGCATCGCCGACGCCATGAGCCTGGAGATCGATCTGCTACAGGAAGACTGACGTCCGGCGATACCGGCCTCCGCGAGGGGGGCGTAGCAGGACGGTCAACGGCGGCGCCAGAGCCGGCGCAGTGCAAGCAACAGCGCAGCGGCCGCCCCGGCGGCGAGGATCACCAGCAGCAAGGCGCCCAGTGCGCCCCAGAGCAATTCGAGAAACTGCGCCTTCGGCATATCGAACTGCGTGACCGCCGCCCAGGGCAGCGCGGCCATGGCACACACGGCAAGCAGGATCGTCCGGGTATTGCGGCGCCACCGGCGCATCGCTCAGGACCCGGCCGTCGCCGGGATGACCGGGGTCGGGCTGACGACTCCGGCGTTCTGCGCCCGCTGCCGCAGCAGGTGGTCCATGAGCACCAGGGCCAGCATTGCCTCGGCAATCGGCGTCGCCCTGATCCCGACGCAGGGGTCGTGCCGCCCCGTGGTCACTACCTCGACCGCCTCACCGGCGGTATTCACGCTCGCCCCCGGCTGCCGGATAGACGATGTCGGTTTCAGCGCCAGGCTCACGGTGATGTCCTGGCCGCTGGAGATTCCGCCGAGCACGCCGCCGGCGTTGTTGCCTACGAAGCCGGCCGGCGTGAGTGCATCGCGGTGCTCGCTTCCCTGCTGCGCCACGCAGGCGAAGCCCGCCCCGAGTTCCACGCCCTTGACCGCGTTGATCCCCATCATCGCGCTGGCGATGTCGGCGTCGAGTCGGTCGAAAACCGGCTCGCCGAGCCCCGGCGGAACGCCGCTGGCAACCACATTGATGCGCGCGCCGACGGAATCACCCCGCTTGTTGAGCTCGGCCATGTAGGCCTCCATTTCCGGCACCTTGTCGTGGTCCGGGCAGAAGAAGGGATTGCTTTCTACCACGCTCCAGTCCAGGCGCTGCGCGGCTATGGGCCCAAGCTGTTTCAGGTAGCCGCGCACGGTGACGCCCGCGTACTCGGCAAGGTACTTCTTGGCGATGGCTCCCGCAGCAACACGCATGGCGGTCTCCCGCGCCGAGGAGCGTCCGCCGCCACGATAATCGCGGCGGCCGTACTTCTGCTGGTAGGTGTAGTCGGCGTGTGCCGGCCGGAACACGTCCTTGATCTTGCTGTAGTCCTTCGAGCGCTGATCCGTATTCTCGATCAGGAGCCCGATGGGTGTGCCGGTGGTGACACCCTCGAAAACGCCGGACAGGATGCGCACCTCGTCGGCCTCCCGGCGCTGCGTGGTGAAGCGCGACGTGCCCGGCTTGCGGCGGTCCAGGTCCGGCTGCATATCGGCGCTGCTGAGTGCCAGCCCGGGCGGGCAGCCATCCACGATACAGCCCAGCGCGGGCCCGTGGCTCTCACCGAAGGTCGTCACCGTGAACAGCTTGCCGAAGGTGTTGCCTGCCATGTCTCAGTCCTGCCCTGTCGCCGCGCCGGCATTATACGCGAGGGCTGCGGCGTGGTCGCGAAGCTCCCGAGCGGTGATCGCCGCGACCCCATGCCCGCCGCGCTCGAGCTCGACCCAGGTGAAGGGAAAGCGCGGGTAGCAGGCTTCCAGGGCGGGCCAGCTGTTCCCTACCTCGAGGAGCAACAGTCCATGCCCTTCCAGGTGCTCTGCGGCCACGGGCAGGAGGCGGCGCACCAGGTCGAGGCCATCGGTACCGGCGCCAAGGCCCGCTGCCGGCTCGTGAGTGAACTCCGCCGGCATGGAGGCCAGATCGTCTTGGTCGACATAGGGCGGATTGCACAGAATGATATCGAAGCGCTCCCCCGCCAGGCCCTCGAAGCCGTCGCAGCGGCGCAGGCTGACCCGCCCTGCAACGTCCTGCAGAGCCACGTTTTCCGCTGCCAGTGCCAGGGCGTCGCTGTCGAGATCCGCGAGCACCACGGAAAGCCCCGGCGCGTGCACGGCAGCGGCGATCCCGAGACAGCCGCCGCCGCAGCAGAGATCCAGCAGCCGCCGCGGGGGCGGCCCGGCGTACCAGGGCGCATAGGCGCTCTCGATGAGCTCGGCCAGGGGCGAACGCGGTACCAGCGCGCGCCGGTCGCAGCGGAAGCGCAGCCCGGCAAAGTGTGCCTCTCCGAGCAGGTAGGGTAACGGGCAACGCTCCCCGATGCGCCGCTCCAGCAGGGCGGCGATGGTATCCCAGTCGGCATCGGCCAGCGCCCGCTCCGCGATACCCGGGCCGTCTTCGAGGCCCAGCACGCCGAGCACCAGCTGCACGGCCTCGTCCCAGGGGTTGTCGGTGCCGTGACCGAAGGCGACGCCGGCCTCATCGAGGCGCGTCGCGCAACGGGCGACGGCGCCGGCGAGGGTATCCGGTGGTAGCTGCCGGGGCGCGTGATCGTTCATGGGGCGCATGGTACCATCGCGCCGCGTGGACAGCGGGAAGGCGGCACATGAAGGAACACTGGGCAGCAATCATCGAGGGCATGGGCGAGGACCTGGAGCGCCCCGGTCTCAAGGACACGCCGGAACGGGCCGCCAAGGCCTACCAGTTCCTGACCCGCGGCTACCACCAGTCCGTGACAGAGGTCGTGAACGAAGCCCTTTTCCCCTCTGACTCCAGCGAAATGGTCGTGGTGCAGGACATCGAACTCTACTCGCTCTGCGAACACCACATCCTCCCCTTCATCGGCAAATGCCACGTCGGCTACATCCCGACCGGCAAGGTGCTTGGACTGTCCAAGATCGCCCGCATCGTCGATATCTTCGCGCGCCGGCTGCAGATCCAGGAATCGCTGACCACGGAGATTGCCGAGACGATCATGAGCGTCACGGATGCGGCCGGTGTCGGCGTCATCATCGAAGCGCAGCACATGTGCATGATGATGCGGGGCGTCGAGAAGCAGAACTCGGTCATGAAGACCTCGTCCATGCTCGGCTCCTTCCGCGATGACCTGAAGACCCGGGACGAGTTTCTCGGACTGCTGAGACTGCGCCAGTAGGGAAGCGCCGCTAGCGCGACTGCTCACCGGGGATCGCGCTGCCCTCCCCCCGGACCGTGAGCAGTTCCATGTGCAGGTATTGCCGGTCGGAGGTGCGGGCGCTCGCATACATCACGAGCCGCTGCTCCCGCTCCCCGTCCCTCAGGGCATAGACCCGGTAGCGCTGCGAACTCTCGGTCCCGTAGAGCACGCGCTGGTGGAAGACCCGGTTGGCCCACTGCACGCTCCGGCCGCAGGACCGCGCCTCGCAGGCGTAGAGCAGTTCGCTGCCCGGGAGTGCCTCGACCTCCGTGGTTGCATCCTCGAACAGGGACCGGGAACTGAAACCGTCGACGATACGCCAGGTGTACCGTGTCAAGTGCCCGGTCAGACGCTCGCTGTCTTCGAGGAGCCAGTCACCGCGCACCTTCTGCATCGGGCCGAGCCCCACCACGTAGTCGAGTACCGGCTCGCTGGCCTGGTCGACGACCTCCGCGTGGGGGAAGCGGTCATAGCGCGAGAGCAGCGCCGCGGCACCGTCCTCAGCCGCCGCGGCGGGCAGCGCCAGGCAGGCCGCCAGCACGGTTGCCAGGCGGGCGCTGAGAACGGGGCGGACGTGCCGGCGGACGGCTGGGCGATGGGGCAAGATGCTGCTCCTGTCGGCATGCATGGTCGAGAACGTATGGTGACGGATTTTCCCGGGGCGTCAAAGCCCGTAATCCGGCGGCGCCGCCCAGAAGCAGAGCCTCGCGCAGCCCGGGGCGTAGACCTCCGCCTCCAGCACCGCATAGGCTCCCGGCGCTAGCGACGGTACGAGGCCGGGCTCGCCCAGCCAGCGGTCAACCAGCTCGGACACCAGCGGCTGGTGCGAGACCAGCACGCGGTGCGCTGACGCGGGGAGCCCGGCGAGGCAGGCCTCTACACCCCCGGCGTCAGCGCCCGGGATCAGCGCCTCCTCTTCCTGCGCCGGCAGGCCGAGCGCCTCGGCCAGGTAAGCCGCGGTCTGCCAGGTCCGCACCCAGCGGCTGGCCTGGAGCGCCTCGGGCAGGGGCAACCCCCGGCTTTCCAGCGCCCGCGCAAAACCGGCGGCACCCCGACGGAGGTCTGCATGGCCGCGGTCCGTGAGCCGGCGCTCCCGGTCCGGGCGCCCGGGGGCCGCCTCGCCGTGGCGCCAGATGGTCACCAGCATCGCTAGCGGCCGGCGAGTTCGAGGAGCAGCTTGTTGAGCCGGTCGACATAGGTCGCCGGGTCATCGAGCTGGCCGCCTTCCGCCAGCGTGGCCTGGTCGAGAACCACCCGGGCGAGGTCACCGAAGCGGTCCTCGTCGCTCTCCCGGTCCAGCAGTGCAATCAGCGGGTGCGTGGGGTTGATCTCCAGCGTGGGCTTGCTGTCCGGCACCGGCTGGCCGGCCGCCTCCATGATCCGGCGCATCTGGGCACCGAGCTCGTGCTCGCCGACCACGAGGCAGGCCGCGGAGTCCGTCAGCCGCGCGCTGGCGCGCACGTCGGCCACGTCGCCCTCGAGGGCCGCCTTGATCCGTTCGAGCAGGCCCTTGCTTTCTTCCGCCAGCTTCTCGCTCTCGGCCTTTTCCTCCTCGCCGAGATCCAGCTCACCGCGGGCCACGTCCTGCAGCGGCTTGCCCGAATATTCCTGGAGGTGGCTCATAAGCCATTCGTCGATACGGTCGCTGAGCAGCAGCACCTCGATCCCGCGCTTGCGGAACACTTCGAGGTGCGGGCTGCGCCGCGCCGTGTTGAAGTTCTCCGCAACCACGTAGTAGATCTTCTCCTGGCCTTCCTGCATGCGGGCCAGGTAGTCATCGAGGCCCTGGTCCTGGGTTTCGCTGTCCGTGTGCGTGGTGGCAAAGCGCAGTAGACCGGCGACCTTCTCCTTGTTACTGAAGTCCTCACCCGGGCCTTCCTTGAGCACCTGGCCGAACTCCTTCCAGAAGGCCGCGTAATCGTCCGGCGACGACTTCGCCAGCTTCCCGAGCATGTCCAGGACGCGCTTGGTCAGGGCACTGCGCATGCTGTCCACGGAGGGATCCTGCTGAAGAATCTCCCGCGACACGTTCAGGGGCAGGTCGTTGCTGTCGACCACTCCCTTCACGAAGCGCAGGTAGAGCGGGAGGAACTGCTCGGCATCATCCATGATAAAGGTGCGCTGCACGTAGAGCTTGAGCCCCCGGGCCCCCTCCCGGTTCCAGAGATCGAAGGGCGCGCGCCGCGGCACGTAGAGCAGGCTCGTGTATTCGAGCTTGCCCTCTACCCGATTGTGACTCCAGGTGAGCGGATCCTCGAAGTCGTGAGAGACGTGCTTGTAGAAGGCCTTGTACTCGTCGTCGCTGATTTCGCTGCGGGAGCGGGTCCACAGCGCGGTGGCCTCGTTGACCGTCTCCCAGGCCGGCTCGGCATCGTCAGCCTTGTCGTCCTCGCCTTCGTCCGCCGCTTCCGCGCCCTTGGCCATCATCACAGGTACGGAAATGTGGTCCGAGTACTTCTTGATCACGCTACGCACGCGCCACTCGTCGGCGAACTCGCTGCAGTCCTCCTTCAGATAGAGGGTGATCGCCGTGCCGCGCGCATCGCGCGGGCGGTCCTCGATGGAGAACTCCGCCTCGCCGTGCGACTCCCAGAGGACGCCGGCCTCCGCGGGCTCGCCGGCCTTGCGGGTGTGCACCTCAACCCGCTCGGCGACGATGAATGCTGAGTAGAAGCCCACGCCGAACTGTCCGATCAGCTGCGAGTCCTTCTTCTGGTCGCCCGTGAGGTTCTCGAGGAAGGCCGCCGTACCCGAGCGGGCGATCGTGCCCAGGTTGTCGACGACCTCCTGCCGCGTCATGCCCACACCGTTGTCGCTGATAGTGATCGTGCGCGCGTCCTTGTCGAGGGCGACGCGGATCGCGTAATCCGCCTCCCCCTCGAGGATCGCGTCATCGTCGAGGGCCGCGAAGCGCAGCTTGTCGATGGCATCCGAGGCGTTGGAAATCAGCTCCCGAAGAAAGATTTCCCGGTTGCTGTAGAGCGAATGGATCATGAGGTGCAGCAGCTGCCGCGCCTCGGTCTGGAAGCCCAGGGTTTCTTTCTTGACGTCCGCGGTCATGGGTTCCTCACTGTGCGTCCCGTGAAGCCTTTTGAATGGGGTCGACCGGCTGGATTTTCAAGGGGTTCGTGACCATAGTAAGACGATAACGAATAAACGAGAGGTCTTACCGATGCTGCCACTCCGCTCCCTGTTCTTCGCCGCACCGCTACTGGGCCTCCTCGCCCTTTCCGGCTGCGATGGAGGCAATGGCGAAACGATCACCATCACTCCGCCACCCCCGCCGGAGCCGGAATTTCTCCCCATCGCCAGCCCGACGATCAGTGATCCGCCCGATGCGGGCTCACCGGTCCTGTTGACCACGACTTTCGACCTTGCCGAAGTCGGCTACCGGCAGCGGGAGTTCTTCTTCGAGGGTGAAGCCAGCCGCTTCAGCAACCTGAACGAGTTCCAGGCAGACGGGCGCTGGGAGGCCGAACCGGCGGGCACGGCGCCCTACAAGAGCCGGCTGATTGTTTACCGCCCCGAGGACCCGGCGGACTTCAGCGGCACCGTCTTCGTCGAGTGGCTCAACGTCACCAGCGGCTTCGATATCGCGCCGAGCTGGGGTACGGGCCACGTCGAACTGCTCCGTCGCGGCCATGCCTGGGTCGGCGTCACCGCCCAGCGGGTGGGTATCGAAGGTTCGGAGAGCAGCATCGCACCGCTGCACCTCAAGGCCGCCAACGCCGAGCGTTACGGCAGCCTCGAACACCCCGGCGATTCCTACTCCTACGACATGTTCTCGCAGGTCGCGCAGGCGCTGCGGGAACCGGGCCCGGTGGATCTTCTCGAGGGCCTGGCCCCGGCGCGACTGATAGGCATGGGCGAGTCCCAGTCCGCCGGACGCCTGCTCACCTACGTGAATGCCGTGCACCCACTGTACAACCCCTTCGACGGTTACATGATTCACAGCCGGGGTGACGGCAGCCCGCCGCTGGCCCAGGAACCGGAGATCGAGGTGCCCACCCCGGAGACCGTGCGCATCCGCGATGACCTCAATGTCCCGGTGATGAATTTCCAGACCGAGACCGACGTGGTCCTTCTCGGCGCAGCGGCGGATCGGCAGCCCGACAGCGAGCGCTTCCGCCTGTGGGAGGTTGCGGGCTCTGCCCACGGGGACTACTACACCTTCGTCGGCGGTCGAGCGGATACCGGCGCCGACGCCCTGGCCCCGGTGGTCGTCGAGGAGGACACGATCCTGGGCTTCCTGCAGTGCGACCGGCCGATGAACGCCGGCAGCATGCCCTGGGTCTTCAAGGCCGCGCTGCGCGCGCTGGACAGCTGGGCAGGCGGCGGTGCCGCCCCGCCGGAGGCGCCCCGCCTGTCCCTCACCGACGCCGGCGCCCTCGAACGGGACGAGTTCGGCAATGCCGTCGGCGGTATCCGCACCCCCTATGTCGACGCCCCGGCCGCCTCGCTCAGCGGCGAGGGCAACGACGGCGCCGCCCTCTGCTTCCTGTTCGGCACTACCGAGCTGTTTGACGCCGCGACCATGGCAGCACTGTACATGGACCGGGAGGGCTACATCAGCGCCGTCAACGATGCGGCCGAGGCGGCGGTCTCTGCCGGCTTCCTGCTGCAGGAGGACGCCAACCGCATCATCGGCGCGGCCGGGCTGCAGTGGGACAATGCGCCGGTGGAGTAGAACCGGTTGTTGCTGAAAAGTCCGGCGAATGTTGACGCCGCAGCGATCGGCGATCGCCGGCCCTGCCCGGCCGGGGTGCCTCGCGACACCTCCGGCCCGAAACGTCCCGGGCCGGCCGCTGGCGGATACCCCCAGTCGCTCCCCGTTACACGCTTTGTAGGGGCATACGCCAGCACCCGCCCCTACCGCTCTGGAAATCCGCCCGCGCTAGAGTTACGCGAGGCGGCAGGGCTGAGCGCGGGATACTTCTCTCACAAAGCGTGTATCGGGGAGCGACCCGGCCGGGTAAGGCTGAGAGAAGTATCCCGTGCTCACCCCGGAAAAATGCGATAAGAAAAGGGGCCCTGAGGGCCCCTCACTACCAGCCGTGTCGATTTACCAGCCGGTGATCTCGCCGAGCGCCTTGCCGATATCGGCGAGGGAGCGGACCGTTTTGACGCCTGCGTCTTCCAGCGCCGCGAACTTCTCGTCCGCCGTGCCCTTACCACCGGAGATGATCGCACCGGCATGGCCCATGCGCTTGCCCTTTGGCGCCGTGACGCCGGCGATGTAGGACACGACCGGCTTGCTCACGTTGGCCTTGATATAGGCGGCCGCCTCTTCCTCGGCCGTACCGCCGATCTCACCGATCATGACGATGGCTTCCGTGGCCGGATCCTGCTCGAAGAGCGCGAGGATATCGATGAAGTTCGAGCCCGGGATCGGGTCGCCGCCGATGCCGACACAGGTCGACTGGCCGAAGCCGGCGTCCGTCGTCTGCTTCACCGCCTCGTAGGTCAGCGTACCGGAACGCGAGACGATGCCCACCTTGCCCGGCTGGTGGATGTGGCCCGGCATGATGCCGATCTTGCACTCGCCGGGGGTGATGACGCCCGGGCAGTTCGGCCCCACCAGGCGCACCCCGAGTTCGTCGCACTTGACCTTCGCCTCGAGCATGTCGAGGGTCGGAATGCCCTCGGTGATGCAGACAACCAGGCGGATGCCGGCATTCGCGGCTTCGAGGATCGAATCCTTGCAGAAGGGCGCTGGAACGTAAATCACGGAGGCATCGGCGCCGGTCGCTTCCACGGCCTCGGCGACGGTATTGAAGACCGGCAGGCCCAGGTGCTCCTGGCCGCCCTTGCCCGGGGTGACACCGCCGACCATCTGCGTGCCGTACTCGATGGCCTGCTCGGAGTGGAAGGTGCCCTGGGACCCGGTAAAGCCCTGGCAGATGACCTTGGTGTTCTTGTCAATCAGGATACTCATCAGCCTTCACCTCCCGCTGCCTTGACCGCCTGCTGCGCCGCGTCCGTCAGGCTGGTCGCAGCGATGATGTTCAGTCCGCTTTCCGCGAGAACTTTCCGGCCGAGTTCGGCGTTGTTGCCCTCCAGGCGCACGACCACGGGCACTTCCACGCCGATTTCCTCCACAGCGCCGATCACGCCCTCGGCAATCAGGTCGCAGCGGACGATGCCGCCGAAGATATTGATGAGAACGGCCTTCACCTTGTCGTCGCTCAGGATGATCTTGAAGGCTTCGGAAACGCGTTCCTTGGTGGCGCCGCCACCCACATCGAGGAAGTTCGCCGGGGCGCCGCCGTGCAGCTTGACGATGTCCATCGTGCCCATGGCGAGCCCCGCGCCGTTGACCATGCAGCCGATGTTGCCGTCGAGAGCGACGTAGTTGAGCTCCCACTGCGCCGCATGGGCTTCCCGCGCGTCTTCCTGGGAGGGGTCGTGCATCTCCCGAAGCGTGTCCTGGCGATAGAGGGCATTGCCGTCGACGCCGAGCTTGGCGTCGAGGCAGTGCAGGTTACCCTGCTCCGTGATCACCAGCGGGTTGACCTCGATAAGGGCGAGATCCTTGTCCTCGAACAGCCGTGCCAGGCCGAGGAAGATCTTCACAAACTGCTTGACCTGCTCTCCGGAGAGGCCGAGCTTGAAGGCGAGCTCCCGGCCCTGGTAGGGCTGCGCACCGACCAGGGGGTCGATGGCGACCTTGAGAATCTTCTCGGGGGTCTCTTCGGCAACCTTCTCGATCTCGACGCCACCCTCGGTGGACGCCATGAAAACGATGCGGCGCGTCGAGCGGTCGACCACGGCGCCGAGGTACAGCTCGTCGGCGATGTCGGTGCAGGCCTCGACAAGGATCTTCGACACCGGCTGGCCATGCTCATCCGTCTGGTAGGTGACGAGGTTGTTGCCGAGCCACTTCGACGCAAACTCGCGAATCTCGTCCTTGCTCTTGACCAGCTTCACGCCGCCGGCCTTGCCGCGGCCGCCGGCGTGGACCTGTGCCTTGACGACCCAGGTATCACCCCCAATGAGATCTGCCGCCTCCACCGCTTCGCGGGGTGAATCCACCGCGTAGCCCTTGGAGACCGGCAGGCCGTAGTCGGCAAACAGCTGCTTGCCCTGGTACTCGTGCAAATTCATGTTGTGTCCCGTTCTGTGTTGCGAGAAAGCCGCTCGGGGGAAGGGGCTGCGGTGTTCTTGTTATCCGCCGTGGTGGCCCCGGGCGACGCTACTTGCGCTTGCGGTTCGCGACGTGAATGGCGTGGCCATCGACGGCCAGGGCCGCCTCGTGCACCGCCTCCGACAGGGTCGGATGGCCGAAAACCATAAGCGCCAGGTCTTCAGCGCTGGAGCCAAACTCCATCGCGATGACCACTTGCTGGGTGAGGTCCGCCGCCGACGGGCCAACGATATGGCAGCCGAGAATGCGGTCCGTCCGTGCGTCGGCGAGGATCTTCACCATGCCCTCGGTATCGTTTGCCGCCAGGGCACGGCCGCTGGCGGCGAAGGGAAACACGCCGGCCTTGTAATCGACGCCATCAGCTTTCAATTCCTGTTCTGTCTTGCCCACGGCGGCGACTTCCGGGTGGGTGTAAATCACCGAGGGGATGCAGTCGTAGTTGAGCTGGGCCGGTTTACCGGCGATGCGCTCAACGACCATGACGCCCTCTTCCGAGCCCTTGTGTGCGAGCATCGGGCCGCGGACCACATCGCCGACAGCGTAGACATGCGGTGCTTCGGTGGCGCAGAAATCATTGACGTAGATGAAGCCGCGCTCGTCCAGGGTGACGCCGCTGTCCGAGGCCAGGAGCTCCTCCGAGCGGGGGCGGCGGCCAACGGAGACGATCAGCTTGTCGAAGGTTTCCGTGTGCGAGCCCTCGGCCGTGTCATAGGTTACCTCCACCTTGCCTTTCTTGATCTCGGTGCCGGTCACGCGCGCGCCGAGGCGGATGTCGAGGCCCTGCTTCTTGAAGATCTTGTGCGTTTCCTTCGCGATCTGCACGTCCATCATCGGCAGGAAGTCATCGAGCGCCTCGAGCAGCACGACCTCGGCACCGAGACGGCCCCAGACACTGCCGAGCTCCAGGCCGATCACCCCGGCGCCGATCACGCCGAGGCGCTTTGGTACCGCCGTGAACTCGAGGGCGCCGGTAGAGTCGACGATGTGTTCGCCGTCGACCGGGGCCGGCGGGATGCGCACCGGCTCGGATCCGGCGGCGATAATGACATCGCCTGCCTCGACAACCCGGCTGTTGCCGTCCTTGTCGGTGACCTCCACGTTGGCCCCGGCAAGAACCTTGCCGCGGCCCTGGATGACAGTCACGCCGTTGTGCTTGAACAGCCCGGAAATGCCGCCGGTCAGCTGACTGACGATCTTTTCCTTGCGTTGCAGCATCGCAGCCACATCGATCTTCGGCTTGCCGATACCGATACCGTGCTGGTCCAGGCTGTCCCGCGCCTCCGCGAACTTCTGGCTGCTGTCGAGCAATGCCTTGGAGGGGATACAGCCGACGTTGAGGCAGGTACCACCGAGCACGGCGCCGCCCTTTTCGTCAGCCCACTGCTCCACGCAGGCTACGGACATGCCGAGCTGCGCGGCCTTGATCGCGGCCACGTAGCCGGCGGGGCCGGAGCCGATCACTACGATGTCGAATTTGTCAGCCATGCTCTCTCCCGTGATTCAATGCGTTTCCGCGGTTACAGCTGGAGCAGGATCCGCGCCGGGTCCTCGATGAGGTCCTTGACGGCGACCAGGAACTGTACGGCGGTCTTGCCATCGATGAGCCGGTGATCGTAGGACAGCGCCAGGTACATCATGGGCAGGACCACCACCTCGCCGTCGACGGCCATGGGCCGCTCCTGGATTTTGTGCATGCCGAGGATGCCCGTCTGCGGCGGGTTGAGGATCGGTGTGGACATGAGCGAACCGAAGACGCCGCCGTTGGTGACCGTGAAGGTGCCACCCGTCATGTCGTCGATGGTCAGCTTGTTCTGCTGTGCACGCTTGCCCATGTCGGCGATGGCCGCCTCGACATCCGCGAGGCTCATGAAATCAGCGTCGCGCAGCACCGGAACCACGAGACCGTTTTCCGTGGACACGGCGACGCCGATGTCCTGGTAGCCGTGGTAGACGACGTCGTTGCCATCGATGGAGGCGTTGACCTCGGGGAAGCGCTTAAGCGCTTCGCAGGCGGCCTTGACGAAAAACCCCATGAAGCCGAGCCGGGTACCGTTGTGCGTTTTCTCGAACTGCTCCTTGTACTTCCTGCGCAGCGCCATGACCGGCGCCATGTTGACCTCGTTGAAGGTGGTCAGCATGGCGGTCTGCTGGGTGGCGTCGAGCAGGCGCTCGGCAATGCGCGCCCGCATACGCGTCATCGGCACGCGCTTTTCGACCCGCTCACTGCTCGGGCCCTTCGGCACTTCCACTACGGCATCGGGGTCTGCGGCGGCCGGCGCGGGAGCGGCAGGCTTGTCGGCGAGATGCCTGAGCACATCTTCTTTCGTAATGCGGCCTCCCTTGCCGGTACCCGCGATAGCGGCCGGGTCGAGCTTGTGCTCCTCGACCAGCTGGCGCGCGGCCGGGCCCAGCGCCGGCCCCTCGGCGGCGGGCGGCGTCTCCTGCACCGGCTCGGGTTTCGCGCCCTGCTCAGCTCCCTCGGCCGCCTTCCCTTCTGGCGCAGCCGCCTTGCCGGAGGACGCGGCAGCCCCGGTTTCCAGCGTGGCGAGCAGCGCCTGACTCTCGATGGTGTCGCCCTCGGCGGCGTGGATCTTGCTGATCACGCCGTCTTCCGGAGCGACGACTTCCATCACAACCTTGTCGGTCTCTATCTCGACGATCAGTTCGTCGCGGGCGACGCTGTCGCCCTCCTGCTTGTGCCAGGTCGCAATCTCGCCGTCTGCGACGGACTCGGGAAATGCCGGTGCTTTTATCTCGATTGCCATGAAGCTTCCTTACTGGTACCCGACCAAGCTGCCTAGGCGGGCAGCGTGAGGGCGTCGTTGATAAAGCGCTGCTGCTGCTCGAGATGCAGCGCCATGTAGCCGGCGGCCGGCGCGGCAGAGGCCTCTCTGCCGACGTAGCCGAGATAGATGTGCTCCACGTGCGAGTACATGACCCGGCGCATGTGGTGCTGGCTCGAGTACCAGGCGCCCTGGTTCATGGGCTCTTCCTGGCACCAGACCGCGTCCTCGATATTCGGATACTGGCTCAGCACCTGGAGGAGTTCGGCTTCCGGGAAGGGGTAGAGCTGCTCGAGGCGAATGATCGCAATGTCCTCGATGCCGCGCTCCCGGCGCTCGGCGCGCAGGTCGTAGAAGACCTTGCCGGCGCACAGGATCACCCGCCGGACGCTACCCTTGTCGCCGATATCCGGGTCGTCGAGCACGCAGTGGAAGCGCCCCCCGGCGAGTTCCTCGAGACTGGAAACGGCCTCCTTGTGCCGCAGCAGGCTCTTCGGTGACATGACCACCAGCGGCTTGCGCAGTGGCCGGATGGCCTGCCGGCGGAGCATGTGGTAGACCTGCGCCGGCGTGCTCGGAACACACACCTGGATGTTGTGCTCTGCACAGAGTTGCAAAAAACGCTCGAGACGGGCCGAGGAGTGCTCCGGTCCCTGCCCCTCGTAGCCGTGTGGCAGCAGCATCGTGAGGCCGCAGAGACGGCTCCACTTGTGCTCACCGCTGGTAATGAACTGGTCGATGACCACCTGGGCGCCGTTGGCGAAATCACCGAACTGGGCCTCCCAGATCACCAGCCCCCTGGGCGACGTGGTGGCATAGCCGTACTCGAAAGCGAGCACGCCCTCTTCCGATAGCAGCGAGTCATAAAGGTCGAACTTCGCCTGCCCCTCCGCCACGTGTTGCAGGGGAATCCAGGCGCTTTCATCCTTCTGGTTGTGCAGCACCGTGTGCCGGTGCGAGAAGGTTCCGCGGCCCACGTCCTGACCGGTGAGACGCACCGGATAACCGGCCTCAAGCAGCGTGGCATAGGCCAGGGTCTCGGCGAAGCCCCAGTTCACGGGCATCGCGCCGGCGGCCATCTTGCGCCGGTCCTCAAGGATCTTGCTGACCTGGCGCTGCAGCGGAAAGCCCTCCGGCGGCACGTTCACCTCGTGTGCGAGCTTCTGCAACCTGTGCAGGTCCATGCTGGTCTCGCAGCTGAGGGTCCAGTCGTGCCCGAGATAGGGCGTCCAGTCAACGAATAGCGCCGTGTTGGGCTCCGACACGAGGGAACTGACCAGGGGCTCGCCGCGGTCGAGGGACTCGCGGTAGCCCTCGACCAGGGTGCGGTCTTCGTCTTCGGTCAGCACGCCCTCGGCGATAAGCCGCTCGGCGTAGAGGTCCCGCGTGGACTTGTGCTTGCGGATGGCCTGGTACATCAGCGGCTGTGTTACGGAGGGCTCGTCTGCCTCGTTGTGGCCGCGGCGCCGGTAACAGATGAGGTCTATCACCACGTCGCGCTTGAACTCGTTGCGGAAATCCACGGCCATCTGGGTGACGAAGAGCACCGCCTCCGGATCATCCGCATTGACGTGGAAAATCGGCGCCTGGACCATCTTGGCGACGTCCGTGCAATACTCGGTGGAACGCGCATCCTCTCGCTTGCTGGTGGTGAAACCCACCTGGTTGTTGAGGACAATATGCACCGTACCCCCGGTCCGGAAACCACGGGTCTGGGACATCTGGAAGGTTTCCATCACCACACCCTGGCCGGCGAAGGCCGCGTCCCCGTGGACGACGATCGGTGCGACGGTGTCGCCGACCGGATCGTTGCGCCGGTCCTGGCGGGCGCGCACGGAGCCTTCGACCACCGGCGCCACGATTTCGAGATGCGATGGGTTGAAGGCGAGCGCCAGGTGGAGCTCGCCGCCCGGGGTCATCACGTTGGAGGAGAAGCCCTGGTGGTACTTCACGTCGCCGGAGCTCTCGTACTGGGCGCGGCCCTCGAACTCGGCGAACAGCTCCGAGGTCTTCTTGCCGAGGATGTTGACGAGGACGTTCAGGCGGCCGCGGTGGGCCATGCCGATGACGATCTCCTTCGCGCCAT
This sequence comes from Pseudohaliea sp., assembly GCF_054552115.1. Lineage (NCBI taxonomy): Bacteria > Pseudomonadati > Pseudomonadota > Gammaproteobacteria > Cellvibrionales > Halieaceae > Pseudohaliea > Pseudohaliea sp. The sequence continues at coordinate 18,623 of NZ_JBTOLW010000029.1, forward strand.
AGGAGCCGATGCGCTGCACCATCTCGGCAAGCATGGGGATAAGGCTCTCGCCACCCTCGAGGCCGAAGCGCTTGGTGCCCGGATATTTGGAGGCGAGGGAGCGCTCGAGGCCGTCGGCCTTGATGAGCCGCCGCATGAGCTGCCGGCGCACGTCGGCCCCGTAGTCCGGTGCAGAGCGGACGGACTCCATGCGGGTCATGATCCAGTGGCGCTGCGCCGTGTCCACGATATGCATGAACTCGGCACCGATATGGTGACAGTAGGTGCGCTCGAGGGCGTCGACGATCTCACCCAGGGTGGCATTTTCCCTTCCGATGTGGAGGCTGCCTACCTGGAAGGCCGTATCGAGGTCAGCCTCGGACAGTTCGTGGAAGGAAAGCTCGAGGTCGGCCACGTGCTCCCGCTCGGCCAGGCCCAGGGGGTCGAGCTTTGCCTTCTGGTGTCCGCGCTGGCGGTAGGCGGAGATGAGCTGGACCACCCGCACCTGCTTGCGCTCGTATTCCGTGGCCTGGGCATCGTGAGCGACGGTTGCCTCGGTACGTACGCGCATCTTGCTGATGCGCGCGAAGCGGTCGCGAACTGTGGAATGGGGAATATCCTTGAGCTGCGCGACCTTGCTTTCCACGAGCGGGAGCTTGTCGAAATAGTCCCGCCACTGTTCGGGCACCGAGTTCGGATCGCGGAGATAGGATTCGTACAGGTCTTCGACGTAGGTAGCGTTGCCGCCAGCGATGTGGGAGCTGCGCCAGAGGAGCTCCATTGTGGGCTGCTGCATGATGTCCTTCCGAACGGTCACCGCCGACAATTGTGGAGGCGGGCGTCGGCGCGCCCGCGTGGGCGCGTATTATGCCAGCTTCGCCGGAAGGTTAGAAGAGACAGCGCGCCTCAGGCGGCGCGCGACAGCAGCATGTTCCGGATGTGGCCAATGGCCCGGGTCGGGTTGAGGCCCTTGGGACAGACGTTGACGCAGTTCTGGATCCCGTGGCAGCGGAAGACGCTGAAGGGATCGTCCAGCCGGGCCAGGCGCTCCTCGGTCGCCGTATCACGACTGTCGGCCAGGAACCGGTACGCCTGCAGAAGGCCTGCGGGGCCGATGAAACGATCCGGGTTCCACCAGAAGGACGGGCAGCTCGTGGAGCAGCAGGCACACAGGATGCACTCGTAGAGGCCATCCAGCTTGTCACGATCCTCCGGCGACTGCAGGCGCTCGATGGCCGGGGCCGGGGTGTTGTTCTGCAGGTAGGGCTGCACTTTCTCGTACTGCTGGTAGAACAGGCTCATATCGACCACGAGGTCGCGGATGACCGGCAGTCCCGGCAGCGGCCGGATCACCAGCTTGTTACCCTTCACCGCCTCGGACAGCGGCGTAATGCAGGCGAGGCCGTTCTTGCCGTTCATGTTCAGGCCGTCGGAGCCGCAGACCCCTTCGCGGCAGGAGCGGCGATAGGTCACGGAGCTGTCCTGCTCCGCCTTGATCTGCTCCAGCACGTCGAGAACCATGACATCCTTGCCGCCGGTGTCCACCTGGAACTCCTGCATGTGCGGCTCTGCGTCCTTCTCCGGGTTATAGCGATAGATACTGACTTGCAACATCGGTCTGCCTCTCAGTAGGTCCGCACTTTCGGCTGGAAGGTGTCGACGGTGCGCGGGCTGAAATTCACTGCCCGCTTCCCGACACGCCGCTCGCCAGGGAAATAAAGGGAGTGGCACAGCCAGTTCTCGTCATCGCGATCCTGGAAATCCTCGCGAGCGTGAGCACCGCGACTCTCGGTGCGCTGCTCGGCGGCGACAGCCGTCGCCTCCGCCACCTCGAAAAGGTTCTGCAGCTCGAGGGCCTCCAGGCGCGCGGTATTGAAAGCCTGGGTCTTGTCCTCGAGGTGAACATTGGCGATTCGTTCGCGCAGGCCCTCGAGCTTCTCGATACCCTCGCGCATGAAATCGCCTTTGCGGAACACGCCGAAGTGATTCTGCATGACGTTCTGCAGCTCCTTGCGCAGCTCCGCGGCCCTCTCGCCGCCGCTGGACTCGTTGATCCGGCGCAGGCCCCGGGTGGCCTCCTCAAGGTCATCGCCGGACGGCTCGCGCAGATCGATGCCCTCGCGAAGGGCGCTCTCGATGAACAGGCCGGAGGCGCGGCCGAAAACGACGAGGTCGAGCAGCGAGTTGCCGCCAAGGCGGTTGGCACCGTGAACCGATACGCAGGCCACCTCGCCGCAGGCGTAGAGTCCCGGTACGACCTGGTCGTTGCCGTCGGCATCGATGGTCAGCGCCTGGCCGTGCACATTGGTCGGGATCCCGCCCATCATGTAGTGACAGGTCGGCACGACGGGGATCGGTTCCTTTACCGGGTCGGCATGGGCAAAGGTCCGCGACAGTTCGCAGATGCCCGGCAGGCGGCTTTCCAGAACCTCCTCGCCCAGGTGGTCCAGCTTCAGATACACGTGGTCGCCTTCGGGACCGCAGCCACGACCCTCGAGTATCTCGAGCACCATGGAGCGGGCGACCACGTCGCGCCCGGCAAGATCCTTGGCGTTCGGCGCATAGCGCTCCATGAAGCGCTCGCCGTCCTTGTTGATGAGATAGCCGCCCTCACCCCGGCAGCCCTCGGTCACCAGCGTTCCGGCGCCGTAGATACCCGTCGGGTGGAACTGCCACATCTCCATGTCCTGCACGGGGAAACCGGCGCGCAGGGCCATGCCTACCCCGTCACCGGTATTGATGTGGGCGTTGGTCGTCGATGCGTAGATGCGCCCTGCCCCGCCCGTGGCGAAGACCGTCGCCTTCGACTTCACGAAGACCGTTTCACCGGTCTCGATGCAGATCGCGATAACGCCGACCACCGCCCCGTCCTGGTTCTTGACAAGATCGACCGCGAACCACTCATTGAGGAACGTGGTCCGGTTCTTCATGTTCCCCTGGTAAAGGGTGTGCAGCAGCGCGTGGCCGGTGCGGTCCGCGGCGGCACAGGTACGTGCGGCCTGCCCGCCCTCGCCGAAGTTCTTGGACTGGCCGCCGAAGGGCCGCTGGTAGATCCGGCCCTCTTCCGTGCGCGAGAACGGCAGGCCCATGTGCTCGAGTTCGAAGATGGCCTCGGGGCCCACGCTGGTCATGTACTCGATGGCTTCCTGGTCACCGATGTAGTCGGACCCCTTGACCGTGTCGTACATGTGCCAGCGCCAGTCGTCGTTCGGGTCGGCGCTAGCGATGGCACAGGTGATTCCGCCCTGAGCCGACACCGTGTGCGAGCGGGTCGGAAAGACCTTGGAGATCACGGCCGTCTTGTAGCCGGACTGGGCCAGCTGCAGCGCCGCGCGCATCCCGGCGCCGCCGCCACCGACGATGACGCCATCGAAGGAAATGGTACGCATTCCTGCCATGGTGTAAGTCCTAGTTGCCCCAGAGGATCTGGATACCCCAGATCACGTAGATGAACAGCAGCAGGCTGATGCACAGCTGAAGGCCGATGCGCAGCACGTTGCCCTTGGTGCCCATGAGCCGCTCCGTGAGGTAGTCCGTCAGGACGGACCACATGCCGATCCAGGCATGGGCGGCCAGGGAAAGTACCGCGAGGAGCGTAAATACCCGCATCCAGGCAGTGGCGAAGAGCGCCTGCCACCCGGCGTAGTCGATCCCGGTGGCGACGACCCAGCCGATGAACAGGAACCAGGCGAGCAGCACCACGGCGCTGACCCGCTGCAGGAGCCAGTCGGACAGCCCCGACCGGCCGAGACTCGTGACTGCCGTTACCATAGCGAAACCCCCAGAAGCACGGAGAGCACCACCGACGCAGCAATGACCAGCCGCGAACCGAGGATGCCACCCTCCATGCTCTCACCGATGCCGAAGTCCATGATCAGGTGCCTGACGCCCGCCAGGCTGTGGTAGATGAGGGCCGTCCCTGCAACCCAGAGTGCCGCTCTGGCGGGCAGGCTGGAGAGCAGTTCGCCGAGCCGTGCGAAGCCCTCGGCGCTCGACAGGCTGGTGTCGAGGGCCCAGAGCATGCCGACGCTGGCAACGAAAAGGACCACACCGGAGATGCGGTGACTGATGGACGCCCACGCCGTGATGGGCAGGCGCATGGTGCCGATGTCTAGATTGACGGGACGGTTATCCTTCACAGTGCTTTTCCGTTGTTGGTCGGGGCTGGGTGGGCGCCCGGCGGCGGAACCACCGGAGCTCGAAAAACGCGGGCGAAGTATATTGGGTGGACCCGGGAAAAACAATCTGCGGAGGCGGGAGCGCCGCCCCTGCCGGGGATCAGGGAAGTGCGCCGGGCCCCTGAAAGCAAGGCTTTCCAGCGCGCTCCGGGGCCGCAGTCAGCTGCCCGCCCGCGTTGACAAAATCGGCTTACTCTCTATAGTTGGGCCCCCACTGACCAGCGCATCGGGACCCTCTATGAGCGACTTGAAAGCAACCCTTACGGTAGATGGCATTGACGAGGCGATCGAGCTTCCGGTGCACGAGGGGACCATCGGCCCGCGCGTGGTCGACGTGGGTGCCCTGACGGCCAGGGGCATGTTCACCTACGACCCGGGCTTCGTTTCCACGGCTGCCTGTGAGTCACAGATCACCTATATCGACGGCGCCAGGGGCGTGCTGCTGCACCGCGGCTACCCCATTGACCAGCTGGCGGAGCATTCCGACTATCTCGAGACCTGCTACCTGCTCCTGTACGGCGAGCTGCCGAACAAGGAGCAGAAGGAACAGTTCGTGCGTACCGTGCACAACCACACCATGGTCCACGAGCAGATCCGCACCTTCTATAACGGTTTCCGCCGCGACGCCCACCCGATGGCGATCATGTGCGGCGTCGTCGGGGCGCTCTCGGCCTTCTACCACGATTCCCTCGACATCTCCGACGAGCACCACCGACAGGTCGCCGCTTTCCGCCTGATCGCCAAGATGCCGACGCTGGCCGCCATGAGCTACAAGTTCTCCATCGGCCAGCCTTTCATGTATCCCGACAACAACATGGGTTACGCCGAGAACTTCCTGCACATGATGTTCGGCACCCCCTGTGAGCCGAGCCGGATCTCGCCGGTGCTGGCCAGGGCGATGGATCGTATCTTCCTGCTGCATGCCGACCACGAGCAGAATGCCTCCACCTCCACGGTGCGCCTCGCCGGCTCCTCCGGCGCCAACCCCTTTGCCTGCATCGCGTCCGGGATCGCCGCGCTCTGGGGCCCGTCCCACGGCGGCGCCAATGAGGCCGTGCTGAACATGCTGGAGGAGATCGGTGACGTTTCCCGTATCGACGAGTTCGTTGCCCGCGCCAAGGACAAGAACGATCCGTTCCGCCTGATGGGCTTCGGCCACCGCGTTTACAAGAACTTCGACCCCCGGGCGAAGGTCATGAAGGAAGCCGCGGACGAGGTGCTGGCCGAGCTCGGCATGGAGAACGATCCCCTGCTGGCCATCGCCAAGCGGCTGGAGGAAATCGCCCTCTCCGACGAGTACTTCATCGAGAAGAAGCTCTACCCGAACGTCGACTTCTATTCCGGCATCATCCTCAAGGCCCTGGGCATTCCCACCAGCATGTTCACGGTGATCTTCGCCGTGGGCCGCACCGTCGGCTGGATCGCCCACTGGAACGAGATGATTTCCGGCAGCTACCGCATCGGACGCCCGCGCCAGCTCTATACCGGTTACGCGCAACGGGACTACCTGCCCCTGGATCAGCGCTGATCGGCGCGCGCCCATGCACCGGGTAGTCATCAGTGGCACGGGGTTGTACACCCCGCCGGAGGCGATCAGCAACGAGGAGCTCGTCGCCTCCTTCAACGCCTGGGCCGACGCGTACAACCGCGAGCACGCCGACGCGATCGAGCGCGGCGAGCTGGCAGCCCAGGCCTACAGTTCCGTGGATTTCATCATCAAGGCGTCCGGTATCCGCTCGCGCTACGTAGTGAACAAGTCGGGCATCCTCGATCCCCGGCGCATGGTTCCGGACATCCCGGAACGGCCGGATGACCAGCCCTCGGTGATGTGCGAAATGGCGGTCGCCGCAGCCCGCGAAGCGATGGCTGCCGCCGGCATCGGCCCGGGCGATCTCGACGCCGTACTCGTGGCGGCCTCTAACATGCAGCGCCCCTATCCGGCGATTGCCGTCGAGGTACAGGACGCGCTGGGCATACGCGGCTGGGGCTTCGACATGAACGTCGCCTGCTCCTCGGCGACCTTCGGCATCCAGCAGGCGCGCGACGCGATTGCCATGGGCAGCGCACGCGCCGTACTCATGGTGAATCCGGAAATCTGCACCGGGCACCTGAATTTCCGGGACCGGGACTCCCATTTCATCTTCGGCGACGTATGCACCGCGGTGGTGCTGCAGCGGGCGGAACTCGCCGACAGTGCCGAGCAATACGAAGTCATCGACAGCCGCCTGCAGACCCTCTACTCCAACAATATCCGCAACAACTTCGGTTTCCTGAACCGGGCCGACCCGGCGGGCATCGGCAGGCCGGACAAGCTCTTCGTGCAGGAAGGCCGCAAGGTTTTCAAGGAAGTCTGCCCCGCGGTCGCGATCCAGATCACGGAGCAGCTGGGGCGCCTGGCGCTCCCGGCATCACAACTCAAGCGGCTGTGGCTGCACCAGGCCAACCTGAGCATGAATCAGCTGATCGCCCGGCGGGTCCTGGGCCGTGAGCCGTCCCCTGAAGAGGCGCCGACGATCCTCGACGAGTACGCCAACACGAGTTCTGCCGGCTCGGTCATCGCCTTCCACAAGCACCGAGATGACTTTACCGCCGGCGACACCGGCGTGCTCTGCTCCTTCGGCGCCGGCTACAGTATCGGCAGCGTGGTCCTGCGCCGCCGCTAGCGGGTGTCGCGGCCGCTCTCGGGGGCGGCCGCGCACCAGGCCCCGACAGCCGACAGCAGGCGGTCCATCTCTTCATCGGTGCCGATACTGATCCGCAGGTACTCCCTGATCCGCGGCCGATCGAAATGGCGGACGATGATGCCGTCCTCGCGCAGCGCCTTGAACAGTGCGGGCGCCGCGCCCGCCGGCGGGCGCGCAAAGACGAAGTTGGCCGCGGAAGGCAGTACCGCGAAGCCCAGGCTCTCGAGAGCAGCCGTTACGCGCTCCCGGGTAGCCACCACACGCCGGCAGCTATCCTCGAACCACGCCTGGTCCTCGAAGGATGCGATCGCTGCCCGCTGCGCGATGGCGTCGAGCGGGTAGGAGTTGAAGGAGTCCTTGACCCGGACCAGCCCCTCGATGAGCGCCGCGTCGCCGAGGGCAAAGCCCACCCGCAGCCCCGCGAGCGCACGGGACTTGGACAGGGTCTGAACCACGAGGAGGTTGGGGTGGCGTGCGATCAGGAGCGCCGAGCTGCGCCCCCCGAAATCGATATAGGCCTCATCGACGACAACGACGCAGTCGCCGTGGGCGGCCAGCAGCCGCTCGATTTCATTGAGCTCGAGGAGTCGCCCGGTCGGCGCATTCGGGTTGGGCAGGATGATGCCGCCGCAGTCTTCCGGAAAGGCGCCGACATCGATGCCAAGCTCCGCATCCAGCGGCACGCGCACCGCCTCGATCCCGTAAAGGCCGCACCAGACCGGGTAGAAGCTGTAGCTGATCTCGGGGAAGGCCAGGGGCCGGGGATGCTTGAGCAGCCCGAGGAAAGCGTGGGCGAGAACCTCGTCCGAGCCGTTGCCGACAAACACCTGCTCCGGTGCCAGCCCGTAGTGCGTGGCGATACAGCCGCGCAGGGCACTGGCGTCCGGGTCAGGGTAGCGCCGCAGGCTGTCGCCGTCCGTGGCGGCCACAGCCGCCAGGACCTGCGGCGACGGGCCATAGGGGCTCTCGTTGGTATTCAGCTTGACCAGTCGCGGATGGCGCGGCTGTTCCCCGGGCACGTAGGGGCTGAGGCCGCGGACGGCCTCGCTCCAGAAATGGCTCACGACGTGGCGTCCCCCGGCGACGGCTGACCCGCCTCCTCCTGCATATAGGCGCGCAGCTGCGCCGGCTCCATGTGCCGCACGTCGAGGCCTCGGGCGAGGTAGATAACCTGTTCCGCGATGTTCGCCGCGTGGTCCCCGATGCGCTCGAGCGCCCTGAGCGCCCAGAGCTCGTTGAGGATAGGGCCGATGTTGCGCGGATCCTCCATCATGAAGGTCACGAGGCTGCGCATGGCCGAGTGGTACTCGGAATCGACACCCTCGTCATCGACGACGACCTTGACGGCCATGGCCACATCCTGCCGGGCGAAGGCATCCAGGGCACTGCGCAGCATGGCACCGACGTGCTTGCCGATACGCCGCACCTCCGGGGACCCGCTGCGCGCCGGCGCCTGCTCCGAGAGCGTGATTGCCTGGCGGGCGATCTTGGTCGCCTCGTCGCCGACCCGCTCGAGATCCGTGGTAACCTTGGCCACGGCAATCACGAGCCGCAGGTCGCTGGCGGCCGGCTGTCGCCGGGCGAGAATACGCGAGCACTCCTCATCGATGCGCACCTCCATGGCATTGACCTCCTCGTCGGAGGCAATAACCGCTTCGGCTTCGCCGCTGTCCCGGGCGAGGAGCGTCTCGACAGCACGGGCAACGGCCGCCTCGACCCGCCCGCCCATCTCGAGCAGGTGGTTGCGAACGGCCTCCAGCTCGGCATTGAACTGGCCGGAAATGTGCTGCCTGTGGCTGTCGCTTTGCAAGGGCGTCTCCCGCTGGCTGCTCAACCGTAGCGCCCGGTGATGTAGTCTTCCGTCTGGCGCTGCTCGGGGTTCGTGAAGAGTGTATCGGTTTCGCCGAATTCCACCAATCGCCCCATGTACATGAAGGCGGTCATGTCGGATACCCGCGCCGCCTGCTGCATATTATGGGTCACGATGACGATGGTGTAGCGGGTTTTCAGCTCGTAGATGAGCTCCTCGATACGCAGCGTTGAAATCGGGTCCAGAGAAGAAGCCGGCTCGTCCAGGAGCAGCACTTCCGGCTCGACGGCAATGGTCCGTGCGATCACCAGGCGCTGCTGCTGGCCGCCGGAGAGCGCCAGGGCGCTGTCATCGAGGCGGTCCTTGACCTCATCCCAGAGCGCCGCAGCGCGCAGGGCTTTCTCCACGGACTCGTCGAGGACGCGCTTGCGGTTGATGCCCTGGATGCGGAGCCCGTAGGCCACATTCTCGAACACGGTCTTCGGAAATGGATTCGGGGCCTGGAACACCATACCGACGCGGCGCCGCAGGCTCGCCACGTCCACCGCCGGGTCGTGGATATCCTCGCCCTCGAGGCGGATACTGCCGCTGATGCTGCAGCCTTCGATGAGGTCGTTCATGCGGTTGAAGCAGCGCAGCAGGCTCGACTTGCCGCAACCGCTCGGCCCGATGAAGGCGGTCACGCGCTGACGTGGAATGGCGAGGTCAATACGGTCCAGTGCCGGCGCTGCACTGCCGTCGTAGTGCAGGGACAGACCCTTCGCAACGAGTGCGGCACCCTCGGTGGGCACGCGTGGTGCCGGGGCTCGACGCAGGGCCTGCACGTTGATGGAGTGTTCTGCCATGAGTCGTGAGCCTATCAGTTGGCCAGGGACTTGTATCGCTCGCGAAGACGATTGCGCAGGATCACCGCCGCGAGGTTCAGTACCAGGATGATGGCCACGAGCAGAAACGCCGTGGCGTAGACCAGGGAGCGGGTCGCATCGGGGTCCGGGCTGTGGAAACCGATGTCGTAGATGTGAAAACCGAGGTTCATGAACTTCTGCTCGAGATGCAGGTAGGGAAACTCCCCACTCACGGGCAGTGTCGGTGCGAGCTTCACCACCCCGACCAGCATCAGTGGCGCAACCTCGCCCGCCGCCCGGGCCACGGCAAGCACAAGCCCGGTCATCATGGCCGGCGAGGCCATGGGCAGAACCACGCGCCAGAGCGTCTCCGCCCGGGTCGCGCCGAGGGCGAGACTGCCCTCGCGCACAGAGCGCGGGACCCGGGCGAGGCCCTCTTCCGTCGCCACGATGACCACCGGCAGGGTCAACAGGGCGAGCGTGAGCGACGCCCAGAGCAGCCCGGGGCTGCCGAAGGTAGGGCTTGGTAAGCGGTCGGCAAAGAAGAGCCGGTCGACCTCGCCGCCAAGCACGTAGACGAAGAAACCGAGGCCAAACACCCCGAACACCAGGGACGGTACCCCGGCGAGGTTGTTCACCGCAATGCGCACCAGGCGCGTCAGCGGGCCCTGCCGGGCATACTCGTGGAGGTAGACAGCGGCCAGCACGCCGAGCGGTGTCACCAGTACGGCGGTCAACAGCACAAGGGCCACGGTGCCGAAAATCGCGGGGAAGACGCCCCCGTCCGTGTTGCCATCCCGCGGCGCTCCGCTCACGAAATCCCAGAGCTTTTCGAAGTAAAGCCCCAGGCGCGCCGGCAGCGACAGCGCATTGGGCTGATAGGCCCGCAGCACCGTCGCCAGCGGCTGCTCGATTCGCCGGCCGTCGGCAAGGGCCAGCTGGAGCGTGTAGCGCCCGAGCGCTTCGCGCAGGACGCGCCGCTCGGCCTCGAGCGCCGCCAGCCGTTCGCGCGCGCCGTGCATACGCGGGTCTCCGGCGGCACGCCACCGGGCAAGCTCGGCGCTCGCGGCGGCCAGCGGGCCCTGCTCGAGGGTGCGTAGGGCTTCCCGCGCCGCGGCCGTGGCCGCCAGCGCCTGCTCGATAGCTTCCCGCAGGGCGGGCCCCTCACCCGCCACGACTCCCGCCCCGCTTTCGCCGAGCGCCAGCGGGTAGCCGAAGAGCGGCCCCCATTCGCTGCGTTCGATCACAGTGGCCGCCGCCGGCGTGCGCGCCGCGAGCATATCCGAGGCCAGCAGCCAGCGGAACTCCGCCGCGCCGAGATCGCGGTTGCCCAGCCGCAGGAGCAGCCGCTCGCGCCGCTCGGGGCCCGGCCCCGGCTCGAGGCCGGCCTCGCGGAGCTGCAACACCGGGACGTCACGCCGCGCAACGACCTGGCCGAGCAGCGACTCGGTCGACCCGCCGCCCGCGCGGACCTCCAGTGCCTTGAGCGGGCCGGGCCAGAAGTGCCCCAGCCCCCTGGCTGCGAGCAGCGCGACCAGGGCCAGCACCGCCAGCAGCGACAGGGCCGCCGCGCCGGCCGCCAGCCACTCCAGCGCATCCCCCCCCTGGCGGCGCAGGGCGACGCCAAGGCGTTCGTGGGGAGAGCTACGGCGCGCGGCGGTCACGGCTCAGCCCGCCGCATAGCGGTAGCGCAGCCGCTGCCGCACCAGTTCCGCCAGGGTGTTGATGACGAACGTGAAGGCGAATAGGAGCAGCGCCGAAAGGAACAGCACCCGGAAGTGCGTGCTGCCGACGATGGATTCAGGCGCCTCCATCACGATGTTTGCGCTCAGGCTGCGCAGCCCCGTGAACGGATCGACGTCGAGGATCGGCGTGTTGCCTGTCGCCATGAGTACGATCATGGTTTCGCCGATCGCACGGCCCAGGCCGATCATCAGTGCCGAGAAGATCCCCGGGCTTGCCGTGGGCAACACCACGCCCGTGAGCGTTTGCCAGCGCGTTGCGCCGAGGGCGAGGCTGCCGTCGGACAGGCTTCGCGGCACCGAGAAGATGGCATCCTCGGTGATCGAGTAAACGGTGGGAAGGACGGCGAAGCCCATTGCCATGCCGACGACCAGCGCGTTGCGCTGCTGGTAGGCGATGCCTAACTGCCGCTCGAGCCAGCCGCTGACGTCACCGCCGAAGCAGGCCGCCTCGATCACCGGACTCGCGGAAACGCTCACCCAGGGCAGCAGCACCACGACCGGCAACAGCAGCAGGGGCCGGACGCCGGGGGGCAGGCGGCGGCGCCAGCGCCGCGGCAGCGCCGACCAGAGCGCGCCGGCGGCGACTATCCCGGCAACCAGGATGAGGGGGGCGGCAAGGAACCCCGCGAGCGCATGCTCCACCCGCGGCGCCAGCCAGAGGCCGGCGATGAAACCGAGCACGACCGTGGGCACCGCTTCCATGAGCTCGATCCCGGGCTTGACGACCCGCCGCAGCGGTCGCGCCATGAAGTAGGCGGTGTACGCCGCGGCGAGCACGCCGAGCGGCGCCGCGAAGAGCATCGTGTAAAAGGCGGCCTTGAAAGTCCCGAGGGCCAGGGGGGCCAGGTTCAGCTTGGGTTCGTCGCTCGCGCCCGCCGGGGACGATTGCCAGACTCGCGCCGGGGCCGGGTAGTCCGGGTGCCAGACCGCGGCCCAGAGGGACGTGAAGGAGACCTCCGGATGCGGGTTGCGCACGCGGTAGTGGTGCACCGTTTCACCGACGCGGACCGCGAGGGACGCACCGTCGGCGGCGACCGCCACGGAGTCCGCGCCGACGGTACGCGGAAGGCGCGTGGCGAGCAGCCGTCGCTCGGCGACGGTGTGCCAGGCCTGCAGGCGGCCGTCGGCAGCGAGCGCATAGACCACCGCGCGTTGCGGTTCGGCAACCAGCCAACGCACGGGCAGGCCCCCGCTGTCCAGGCGCCGGAAGCGGGCCCACGGTCCGCCGGGCCCGGCACTGGTACGCCCGAATTCGACCAGCCCGCCATCCCCGGTCGCGACGATCACCGCTCGCCCGCCGGCCAGACGGACACTGGGACCCGCCGCGCCCGCGATCAGCCCCGCGTCGGCGAGTTCTGCCAGCAGCGCGGGCGAGGCGGGATCGGGGCCGCGGCCGGCCGGCAGCAGCCCGGCGCCCGAAGCCGGTTCGCTATGGCTGTAGCTGATGGCCGCCGGCTGCAACAAAGGCATGACCTCCCAGAGCAGGTAGAGCAGCATGAGAAGGATGGTGCCCAGTACACCCACGCCGGCGGCACCGACCAGCGCGCTGGTCCCCCGATCAAACCAGCGGCGGTGGCGATCGACCCGGCTGTCGGCAAGGCGGCTCACAGACCCAGGGCCTCGCGCTGCGCCTCGATCAGCGTCACCGGCAGCGGCACGTAGCCGTCCTGGAGTACCAGGCGCTGTCCCTCGCGGGAATAGACGAAGCGAAAGAACTCGCGGACCAGCGCGGTGAGCGGCTGCCCCGGCGGGCGGTTGACGTAGGCGTAGAGATAGCGCGCGAGTGGATAGCGGCCGCTGCCGGCGGCTTCGGCGGTCGGCGGGACCGCCGGCCCGCTGCCGTCACTGATCGCGAGCGGACGCACACCCGCGGACTCGTAACCCAGGCTCGAATAGCCGATGGCGCCGGGCGACGCGCCGACGGCATGCACCACGGAGGCCGACCCGGGGAGCTCGTTCACGAGCGGATGGAAGTCCCCTTGGCACAGTACCTCGCTGCGGAAGTAGCTGTGCGTGCCCGAGGCGGTGTTGCGTCCGTAGGCTACGATGGGGCGGCCGCGCCAGCTGCCGCCCAGGCCCAGGTCCCCCCAGTGGGTGAAGCGCCGTGCGGCACCGCAGCGCCGGGTGATCGAGAAGACTGCGTCGAGCTCGGCGAGGGAGAGCGCCCGGAGCGGGTTGTCCTGGTGTACGAAGACCGCCACTGCGTCGACGGCGACAGGCACGGCAGTGGGAGGGTAGCCGAAACGCCCGCGAAAGGCCTCCACCTCGCGCGCGGTCATGGCGCGGCTCATGGGGCCGAGTTCAGCTGTGCCCTCTGCCAGCGCCGGTGGTGCCGTCGCCGACCCGGCGGCCTGCACTTCCACCGTCACCGCCGGGTGGTGGGCGCTGAACGCGCGCGCCCACAGGGACATGAGGTTGGCCAGCGTATCCGAGCCGGCACTGCCCAGGCTCCCGACCAGGCCCGAGGCGGGCTCATAGGGCGGCAGGGTGCGGTCCCCAAGGGCCGGCGCGGCTACCAGGGCCAGCAGCAGGCACACGCGACGCCAGGCCCTGCCCGCACGCACGTCAGGCGGCGAAGGCCAGGGTAAAGGTACTGCCCTCCCCCGGCTCACTCTCGATGCGCAGCTCCGCCCGGTGAGAGGCGGCGACGTGCTTGACGATGGCAAGGCCCAGCCCCGTACCGCCCGTTGCGCTCGAGCGGCTCTCGTCGACCCGGTAGAAGCGTTCCGTCAGGCGCGGCAGGTGTTGCTCTTCAATGCCCGGGCCCTGGTCCACGACCGACAGCAGCAGTTCGTCGCCCTCGCGGCGCCAGTGAACCAGCACCGGCTTGTCGTCCGGGCTGTACTTGATGGCATTGAGCACCAGGTTGGAAACGGCGCTGTGCAGTTCGCGGTAATCACCGGCAACGCCGTCGCGCGTGTCCAGGCGCACTGCCACGACCCGTTCCGGGTGCGAGTGCGCCAGCTCGTCTCGAAGCTCCTCGACCAGGCCCGCCATGTCCACGCGCTCCGTCTTCTTCTCGCTGCGCACGCTCTCGATGCGCGAGAGCCAGAGCAGATCGTCGAGAAGGTTCTCCATACGCCGGGCCTGCAGTTCCATCTGTTCCAGCGGCTTGTGGAAGCGCGGGTCCAGCCGGTCTCCCGCGGCCATGAGGGTGTCGAGGTAGCCCTTGAACACCGTGAGCGGAGTGCGCAGCTCGTGCGAGACATTGCCGACGAAATCCCGCCGCTGCTGCTCCAGCTGCAGCATGCGGGTCACATCGCGCACGAAGAGAAGGAAATCACCGTCGGCAAAAGTGGTGACCTCCATCTGCAGGAAGCGAGGCGCACCGCCCTTCAGGCCGACCTGCAGGGGCTGGGAGAAATCGCCGTTGATGAAGTAGCGGTGGAACTCGGGCAGGCGCACGAGGTTCAGGATCAGCTGGCCCCGGTCCCTGGGGTACTCGAGACCGAGCAGCGTGCGGGCAGCCTCGTTGCACCACTCGATGGCCCCGGCCTGGGTGAGGATGACCACCCCGTCGCGCATGGAGGCGAAGGAACTCTGCAGGTAGTCGACGGTGGACTGAAGCCGGCTGCGCGCCTCGCGGTTCTCCCGCTGCAGGCGGTAGATGGTGTCGTAGACGACGCCCCAGATGCCGAAGCTCTCCGGCGGCGTCTGCTCCGGATCCTCGAGCCAGCGGCGCATGCGCCAGATCTGGTAGAGCCAGACGCCGCTGATGGTCCCGAGGCCCACGGTGAGCATGGCCAGAGGGTAGCCGAACAACCAGCCGGCCAGCGCCGACGCGGCCAGCACCAGCAGCAGCTTGCGCAACTCCCCACGCCAGCTACCGGCCAGGTTCACCCGGTGGGAGCCCCCCGAGCGGAGAAGCGGTACCCGGTGCCGCGCACGGTCTGGATAAGGCCGCTGTAGTCACTGGCGCCGGCCGACAGCGCCTTGCGCAGGCGGCGGATGTGGACGTCGACGGTGCGTTCCTCAACGTAGACGTTCGCACCCCAGACCTGGTCGAGCAGCTGGTTGCGCGTGTAGGCCCGCTCCGGGTGCGCCATGAAGAACTGCAGCAGGTTGAACTCCGTGGGACCCATGTCGAGTGGCTCGTCGGCGAGAAAGACACGCCGGCTCTTGCTGTCCAGCACCAGTTCGGAGACCTGCATGCGGTCACTGGCCTCCGCCCCGCCCGCCCTGCGCAGCAGGGCCTTGATACGCGCAATGAGTTCCCGCGGTGCGAAGGGCTTGGTGATGTAGTCGTCGGCGCCGACGTCGAGGCCCTGGATGACGTTGTCCTCCGCCGTCTTCGCAGTCAGCATGATGACCGGTATCTCCCGCGTCCCCTCGTCGCGCTTCAGGCGACGGAGCAGTTCGATGCCACTGCCCCCGGGAAGCATCCAGTCGAGGAGGACGATGTCCGGCCGCTGGTCGACGATAGTGGCATGGGCGTCCTGGATGTTATCGGCCTCCAGACAGCGGTAATCGACGATCTCGAGCGCCATGCGCAGCATGTCGCGGATTGCGAACTCGTCGTCGACCACCAGGACGGTGCGTTCACTCATGGCACGGTAGCCTGCATGGGAATTTGTCCGCGAAGTCTGCCGCCGCACTGTGACAATAACATGACAGATCGGCCCCTTTTTGCAACAGGGCCGTCACAGTCAAAAGCCTGTCGCAGCACCGCGCCCCGTCCCTCAGAACCAGCCGAAGAACCAGCCATCGTCCTCGAGTTCTTCCCGGCAGGCCGGCAGCTGTCCGCTGTACAGCGAGGACCGGCGCTCGACCTTGCGCGCCACGGAGCGCAGCCAGTCCTTGCTCCTGAAGCTGCCCCGGGCAAAGCCACCGTGGCCTTCGTGGTACGCCAGGTAGAGCCGGTAGGCGTCGTCCGGCCGGATGCCGTTGCGCCTGGTTGACTGGTGGTTGTACCAGCCGATGAAATCGATGGCGTCACCGAAATCGTCGCGGTCGGCGCCGTAGTTGCCGGCGCTGCGCTCGTAGGCGCGCCAGGTGGCCTTGAGCGCCTGGCTGTAGCCGTAGGAGTCGGAGGGGCGCGGCCCGGGAATGAAACCGAAGATCTTCTTCCGCGGCGGCTTGGCTTTGGCGACGAAACGCGATTCCTGGTGCATGATCGCCATCAGCACCGGGATCGGGCTGCCCCAGCGCTCACTCGCATCCCGTGCATCATCATACCAGCCGTCCTTGTCGCGGAAGATCTCGCAGAGATTGTCGAGGTCCCGCGGCGGTGTCGTGGCGCAACCGGCGACAACAAGGCACAGCGATACCAGCAGCAGCGTTCTCACGGCCGTCCCCCGTGTTCGTCGAGAAAGGCGAGGAATGCGGCCTCGTCGATGACCGGCACCTCCAGCGCTTCCGCCTTCGCCAGCTTGCTGCCCGCTCCGGGCCCGGCGACCAGAGTGCGGGTCTTCGCGGAGACACTGCCCGACACGCGGGCCCCGAGGGCCTGCAGCGCCGCGCTGGCCTCGTCCCGCGTCATGCTCTGAAGCTTGCCGGTGACCACCCAGGTCTGACCGGCCAGCGGCGCATCGTCGGCCGCCGCCTCCGCCTCGGGCCAGTGCACCCCGGCCTCGCGCAGGGCCCTGACCACGGCCTGGCTCGCCGGGTCGTCGAAGAACTGGCGCAGGTGATCGGCAACCACCGGCCCGACATCATCGACGGCCAGCAGGTTCTCCTCGGACGCCGACGCCAGCGACTCGTAGCTGCCGAAGTGCCTTGCCAGCGAGCGCGCCGTGGCCTCGCCCACCTCGCGGATACCGAGGGAGTAGAGAAAGCGCGCCAGCGTGGTGGCCTTGCTCGCCTCCAGCGCCGCCAGCAGGTTGTCAGCGCTTTTCTCGCCCATGCGCTCCAGGCCGAGGAGGTCGTCCCGCCGCAGCGCGTAGAGGTCGGCCACGGTCTCCACGAGGCCCCGCTCCACGAGCTGCTCCACCAGCTTGTCGCCGAGCCCGTCGATGTCCATGGCCCGGCGCGAAGCGAAATGGCGCAGGGCCGCCATCCGCTGGGCGGCGCAGACCAGGCCGCCGAGGCAGCGCAGCACCGCACCCCCCTCCTCCCGCTCCACGGCGGAGCCGCAAACCGGGCACGTCGACGGCGGGACGACCGGCGTCGCGTCCTCGGGGCGCCGGTCGGCGACCACGGACACCACCTGGGGGATCACGTCGCCCGCGCGGCGTACGATGACCGTATCACCGACCATGACGCCGAGGCGCTCGACCTCGTCGAGGTTGTGCAGCGTGGCATTGCTGACGGTGACACCGCCGACGAAGACCGGCTTCAGCCGCGCCACCGGCGTGACGGCGCCCGTACGCCCGACCTGGAACTCGACGGCCTCGAGCTGTGTCAGCTCTTCCTGAGCGGGGAATTTCCGGGCGATGGCCCAGCGCGGGGCCCGGGACACGAAACCGAGGCGCTCGCGCAGAGCCAGGTCATTGACCTTGTAGACGATGCCGTCGATATCGTAAGGAAGCGCGGCGCGCCGGGCCTCGAGGCGACGGTAATAGTCGAAGCAGCCGTCGATGCCGGTCACCAGCGCCGACTCGCTGTTGATGCGCAGCCCCCAGCCATGCAGGCGCTCCATGATCGCCCAGTGCGTAGCCGGCAGCGAGCCGCCCCTCACCTGCCCCACGCCGTAGCAGCACAGCTGCAGCGGCCGGCGGGCGGTGACCCGGGAGTCGAGCTGGCGCAGGCTGCCGGCCGCCGCGTTACGCGGGTTCACGAAGCCTTTCTCGCCACGTTCGGCCGCCTCGCGGTTCAGCTGCGCAAAGCCGTCGTGCAGCATGTAGACCTCGCCGCGTACCTCCAGCTCCGCCGGATAGCCGTCGCCGCGCAGGCGCAGGGGCACAGAGCGTATGGTGGCGACATTGTCGGTAATGTCCTCGCCGGTAGTCCCGTCGCCGCGGGTGGCGGCGCGCTCAAGGGCTCCCCGGCGGTAGAGGAGGCTGACGGCCACCCCGTCGAGCTTCGGCTCGCAGGCAAACTCGAGGGCGGTTTCCGGATCTCCCAGGCGATCGAGCACCCGGCGGTGAAACTGCTCGAACTCCTCGTCGCTGAAGGCGTTGTCGAGGGAGAGCATCGGCTGTTCGTGGCGGACGCTGGCGAAGGCCGTGAGCGGCTCCGCACCGACCCGCCGGGTCGGCGAGTCGGGCCGTGCAAGGGCCGGGTGCGCCGCCTCGAGGGCCTGCAGTTCGCGCAGCGCGCGGTCATACTCGGCATCGGGTACGCTGGGCTGATCGAGCACGTGGTACTCGTAGTTCCAGCGCTCCAGCCTGTCGCGCAGTTCCGCCGCGCGGGCCTCCGGACGTGCGCTCACGGCTAGCGCGACCCGGCGAGAAGACGCCTCTCGAGATCGCGGATCTTCTGGCGGCTGTGCTCGAGGGACTGGCGGGTGAGTGCGCTGCGCGACTCGTCGAGCACTTCACCGCCGAGGTTGCGGGCCACGGCCTGGGCCGTTTCGAGCATGTAATCGAAGGCCTTCATCATGTCTTCGGGGCCTGGCAGGGTGACGAAGAAGAGCAGACCGGGGGTGGATAGCTCGCTCATGCGATCGATGTCGAACACCCCCGGCTGCATCATGTTGGCGACGCTGAACTGAATGGCGCCGCGACCCGCGGCCTGTTCGTGGCGGTGGAAGAAGTCCATGTCGCCGAAGCGGAGGTCGCAGGCGAGGAGTATCTGCAGGATATCGTCACCGCGGAAGCCGGCCGGGTCCTTCGCGATGACGTGAAGGATGAACACCTCAGGATCTTCCCCGCGGGGCAGGCGCCCTGCGCTGCCCGCGGGCCGCGGCTCGGGCTCGTCGTCCGCCGGCAGGTCCTCGAGCCAGTCGAGGTTGCCGGGTTCCTCACGATCGCTGGTGCTGACTCCGCTGACCAGGCCGTCGTCCGCGGACGACCGGGCAGCTGCCTTGCGCGCTCCCCGCGAGCGCGGGCGGCCGCTGTCGGTACCCGTAGCGGCCGCCCCGCCGGCACCTGCTGTGCCGCTATCCGCCGCGCCGGCAGTCGCGTCGGCAGTCGCGTCGGCCGATGCCGCTGCCTGTACGGCCTCGTCGTGCTCCCGGGTAGCGCGCACCAGGTCCTCGCGGCGGATGACCCGCGCACCCCCGTTCGGCAGTTCCTGGACCACGCTCGGGTGCTCCTGCTGCTCGTCGTCGCCCTCACCCACCCGGCGCAGCTTGACACGCACCTCGGCCTGCCGCTCCGCGCGCACACGCCGCCACGCGTCCACGAGCACCGCCGCAATCAGCAGCACGCCGATGATGACCATCCAGTCGCGTATCGTCAGCTCCATGCGTCAGCGCCCAGTTCGCCGTCAGCTAGCCGCCAGTTCTGCCGCTTCCTCCACATCCACGGCCACAAGGCGGGACACGCCGGGCTCGTGCATGGTGACCCCGAGCAACTGGTCGGCCATTTCCATGGTGATCTTGTTGTGGGTGATGAAGATGAACTGCACTTTTTCCGACATCTCCTTCACCATGCGAGCATAGCGCCCCACGTTGGCATCATCCAGCGGCGCATCCACCTCGTCGAGCATGCAGAACGGCGCCGGGTTCAACTGGAAGATCGAAAAAACGAGGGCGATGGCCGTCAGCGCCTTTTCGCCGCCCGAGAGCAGGTGAATTGTGCTGTTCTTCTTGCCGGGCGGGCGCGCCATGATAGAAATCCCCGTATCGAGCAGGTCGTCGCCGGTCATCTCGAGAGAGGCGCTGCCCCCGCCGAAAACCCGCGGAAACAGTTCCTGCAGGCCGCTGTTGACCTTGTCGAACGTGGCCTGGAAGCGGCTGCGTGTCTCCCGGTCGATCTTTCGAATGGCCGACTCGAGGGTCGCCAGGGCGCTCTCGAGATCCTCATTCTGCGCGTCGAGGTACTGCTTGCGCTCCGACTGCTGGCTGTACTCGTCGATCGCCGCGAGGTTGATCGGGCCCAGGCGGGCGATGCGCGCGGCTACGCGTTCCAGCTGCTGCTGCCAGCCCTCGCGGGTGGCGTCCTCCGGCAGGCTCTCGAGCACGACCTCGGGGTCCCGGGACAGCTCCTTCAGCTGCCGGCCGACGTTCTCCCGCTGCACCTGAAGCGTCTGCCGGCCGAGACGGCATTGCTCGAGCTCCGCGCGCGCCGAGGCGACCCGCTGCTCGATGGCCGCGCGGGCCTGTTCGTCGCTGCGCAGGGCGTGCTCGACCTCGGCAACGCGCTGGCGGGCCTCGGTCAGTTCCGCTTCCGCGGCGGAACGCAGCTGGAGTTGCGTCTCGAGCTCCGCCTCCAGCTCCGCCACCGGCGTACTCGTGTCCTCGAGGCCGCTGGCCAGGCTCGCCTGGCGCTCGCTGAGCTGGGCGACCTGCGCCTCGGTGCGCGCGATAGAGCTGCGTATCGTCTCGACCTGGGTCTGCAGCGCCCGCAGGCGCATGGCCGCCTGGTGGGCGCCATCGCGGGCCTGGCGGGCCGCCTGCCGGCAGCCGTCCAGTTCGCCCCGCAGCCGGTCCCGCTCGGAGAGCAGGGCCTCGCGCTCACCGGCATCGGCTTCCATGCGCTCGATCGCCTCGGCAAGCACCTGCCGGGCCTCGGCGATCGACGCCTGCTCGCCCTCGAACTGTGCGCGGGCCTCCTCGGCATCCCGGGCCAGCGCCGCGCGGCGGGCCTCCAGCTGCTCGACTCGCGCCTCCTGCGCCTTGAGCCGCGCCGCCGCGTCGGCCTGGCGGCGGCTGGCCGCCTGCTGGTCGCGCTGGAGGGCCTGGCGGGCGTGCTCCAGGTCGCGCAGGCGCTGGGCCTCGCCGGCCTGTGTCTGCTCCAGTTCACGCACGCGCTCGGTAGTCCCCTCGACAGACGCGGCCAGTGCCTCGAGTTCCTGCTGGCGCCGGATGACGCCGCCGGCTTCCATCTCTCCGCGGCGGAGCGAGAGCCAGTTCGGGCCGAGCCAGAGGCCCTCGGGTGTGATCACGGACTCGTGGCCCGCGAGCCCGCCACGCATTGCCAGCGCCTCGGCCTCATCTGCCGCGGTGCGCACCGCGGCCAGCAGTCCCGCGACGCGGCCGCCACAGCGCACCTGCGCGGCCAGGGTTCCCGCCGGTGCCGGCGGCACCGATGCCCGCGCCACGAGCGTCAGGTGCCCGGCCGCGAGCCCGTCGAGACGCTGGCCGAGACTGCCGAGATCGTCGACGCAGACCGCGTGCAGGTAATCACCGAGGACCGTCTCCACCGCCTGCTGCCAGGGCGCGGCCACTTCGAGCTGCGAGAGCAGCCGCGGCGCTGCTGCGAGGCCGTTGCCATCGAGCCAGGCATCGGCGCCCCCTGCGGCGTCCTCGGCCGCCGCCTGTTGAAGGGCTTCGAGAGAGGCTTGCCGTCCGCGCAGCTGGGCCAGCTCCGAACGCGCCGTGTCGAGTTCGCTGGCAAGGCGTGTTCCCTGCTCCCGGCACGCCCCGAGGTCGGCCGCCAGGGCCTCGCCCTGCTCTTCGTAACCGGCAATCGCGAGCTCCGCCTCCGCGAGCTCCTCGCGCAGCGGCGCCGGGTCCTCCTCGCCCTCCGCGGGCGCGAGCTCCCGCTGTTCGCCAGCGAGCTGCTCCATGCGTGCCTGCAGGCGTTTGAGCGCATGTTCGAGGTGCTGAATCCGCGACTGCTGCACCTCGGCCTGCTGCCGCGGCTCAGCGGCGCGATGGTTGAAGTCGTCCCAGCGTTGCTGCCAGCCCTGCATGGCCTCTTCGGCTGCGGCGAGGGCGGTCGCGGCCTCCTCGGCAGCGGCATCGAGCATCCCGCTCTCCGGCGAGAGCCCGGCGAGCTCCTCTTCCCAGGCGGCCAGCCGCTCCCGGTCCTCGCGCAGGTGCTGCTCGGCCTCATCGAGGTTGCTCCGCGTCTGCGCGAGGTCTTCCCGAAGCTGCCGGGAGCGTTCCTTCTGGTGCTGGATGCTCTGCTCGATGCGCGCCACTTCAGCGCCAAGGGTGTAGTAGCGGCCCTGCACCTCGTTGAAGACATCGGTGCGCTCGGTCTGCTCGACACGCTGCTGCTCGATCCGCGTATCGACCTGCTGATGCTCGGCGAGGACCGCCTCGAGGGACACCTCGAGTTCCCCGACCCTGCGAGCGCTCGTCGCGGCTTCGCTGTCGAGATCCTTCCACTCCAGGGCAAGGAGCTGAGCCTTGAGTGTGCGCTCCTCTTCCTTGAGGGCACTGTACTTCTCCGCGGCCTGTGCCTGCCGCTGCAGGTGCTGTAGCTGCCGGTCCAGCTCATCGCGCAGATCCGTCAGGCGCTCGAGGTTCTCGAGCGTCCGGCGCATCCGCGATTCCGTTTCCTTGCGCCGCTCCTTGTACTTGGAGATCCCCGCCGCCTCTTCGATGAAGACGCGCAGCTCCTCCGGGCGGGACTCGATGAGCCGGGAGATCATCCCCTGTTCGATAATGGCGTAACTTCGCGGCCCCAGCCCCGTGCCCAGGAAGATGTCGGTGATGTCGCGGCGCCGGCAGCGGGTGCCATTGAGAAAATACTCCGACTGACCCTCCCGGCTGACCTGCCGGCGCGTGGAGATTTCGGCATAGCTTGCATACTCGCCACCGACGCTGCCGTCGCTGTTATCAAAGGTCAGCTCGATGGAGGCCTGGCCGACCGGCTGGCGATTCACGGAGCCATTGAAGATGACATCCGCCATCGACTCGCCGCGCAGGTTCTTCGCGGAACTCTCCCCCATCACCCAGCGCACGGCGTCGATGATGTTGGACTTGCCGCAGCCATTCGGCCCCACCACGGCGGCCATGTTGCTGGGGAAGGTGACCGTGGTCGGGTCGACGAAGGACTTGAAGCCCGCCAGCTTGATCGACTTCAGCCGCATGGCGTGGCGGCTTCACAGGAGGTGTTTTTTGCAGCAGCTGCCTGAGCTTTCGTGGGCATCATTATGATTTTCTTGAACTTTCCGTTGTTTTCCAGCAAATGAAACCTCGCTGCGGACGCCGAGGCCCCACAACATGTAGTGTATCGACTTTCGACCGGCAACACTATGCCCGGGCGCCACCTGCCCCGGCGGCCCTCAACCAGCGGCCGGGGCAGCGTTCGGGACCAGGGAAACCTCCACCGAGGCACTGTCGTCCGCCGCCGCCGTCACCGGTCCCGCGCTGCCCGCGAACAGCGCGTTGGCAAGACCGGGCTGGCCGCCCGGGGAGACCTGCACGAAGACCCGCACGGCACCGGCCGTCGACAGCTTCTGCCCCGCCATGCTGTTGCGGTCGTCGAGGCGCAGGGTACGCGGCAACTCAGCGGCCGGGAAGCGCCGCACCGCGATGGGCATCCGGCTGGATGCGTCTTCCCGCCGGGCGAGCACGAAGACCGTCTCGCTGCCATCGAGCGCGCCCTCCGCGGGCGCTTTGACGGTGACGACGATGCCCGGACCGGCTTCGGCGCCGCCTCCATTGCCGTCAGTGCCGCCTTCGCGGTCCCCGCCGAGGCGCGCCCGGGCGCTGGCGATCACGTCCGCGAGCATCTGCGCGCTCGGTGAACCCGGCGGCTCCTGGGCGGCAAGGCGCTCCCAGTACTCGATGGCGGCGCGGTAGCGGCCGGTCTCGAAGGACGCCATGCCGAGCAGTCCCAGCGCGGTGCGCTGCCGCGGGTCCGTGGCGAGGGCCCGCTCCGCAAGGCGCTGCGCCTCGGGCGACAGCTGGCGCCCGGCGGCGAGGAAGCGCGCCTGCGCGGCCAGGGCGAGGGCCTGCGCGTCGCCCGGTGCGCGGCTGGCCAGGTCCGTGTAGGCGTCCGCGGCCAGCGCGTAGTTGCCGCGGGCCATGTGGTAGCGGCCGAGGAGCGCGCGGTAGCCGAGATTCTCCGGGCGCTGCCCCAGGCGGGCGCCGATATCGCTCATCAGGGCGTCGATGTCCCCCGCCGGCGTATCCTCCCCCAGCGCGTCGAGACGCTGCGCCAGGGTCACGTCGGGCATGGCGCCGAGCTGCCAGTAGAGCCAGCCGGCCGCGACCAGCATCAACAGCGGCAGCAACCAGGCGGCGCGGAAGCGCCGTTCCGCGACCGCCGAGGCAGGCTGAGGGTCCTCGACGCCGTCTTCGAGGACGCGCAGCCGCGCGTCTTCGAGCAGCTCGGCCTCGCCGCTCTCGGCGAGCTCCTCGCGGCGCAGGCGGAACCAGTCGAGGTTGGCGGCATCCTCCGCCCGGGCCCGGGCGCGGGCACCGGGGCGCACGATAAACAGGGCCGCCAGCGCGGCCAGCGCAGCGCAGGCAACGAAAAAGGTGATCATTCCGTGCGATCCCTCTCGGCGAGCAACGCCTCGAGGCGCGCCTGCTCCTCGCCGTCGAGCGCCGGCGCACCACCCCCGCGACCGTGGCGGAGGACGAGGACCGCGAGCCCGGCACCGACGGCGAGGAAGAGCACCGGCGCCAGCCAGAGCAGAGCGGTATTGCGGTCGAAGTCGGGCCGGTAGCGCACGAACTCGCCGTAGCGGCGCACCATGTTCTCGAGGATTTCCTTGTCCGTGGCCCCCGCTTCCAGCTGCTGGTAGAGCAGCCGGCGCAGGTCCCTGGAGATCGGCGCGTTGGAGTCGGCGATGTTCTGGTTCTGGCACTTCGGGCAGCGGAGTTCCTGGCTGAGCTGCCGGTAGCGCGCTTCCAGCTCCGGCGAGCTGAACTCATAGGTCTCGATCACTGCTGCCGCCGGCAGGGTGCACAGCGCAAGCAGGAAGGCCAGGGCCAGGCGCATCAGGAACCGCTCCCGGCGCCGCGGAGCTCGCGGTAGAGCGGCTCCAGGGTGTTTTCCCAGATGCGGTCGTTGACCTCGCCAACGTGCCGGTAGCGGACCACGCCATCGGCGTCCACGAGGTAGGTCTCCGGCGCGCCATAGACCCCGAGGTCAAGCCCCAGCGTACCCTCCGCGTCGACGATGTTCGCCCGGTAAGGGTTGCCGAGCTCGGCGAGCCAGCGCCGGGCAGCGGCGCTGTCGTCCTTGTAGTTGATGCCGTAGATCGGCACGCCGGCGTCGGCGAGCTGCTCGAGGTAGGGGTGCTCAGCCCGGCAGGTGATGCACCAGGTGGCCCAGACGTTGAACAGGGAAACCTCGCCGGTGACCGCCGCGTTGGTCAGCGTCTCCCCGCCGTCGAGGGACGGCAGGGAAAAGCTCGGCAGGGGCCGGTCGATCAGTGCCGAGGGCAGCTCCTTCGGGTCGAGCTGCAGCCCCCGGGCCAGCAGCAGCGCGAGGACGCCGAAGAGCGCCAGCGGTATGAAAAGCTTAAGCCGGGGCGCCACGGGCGGCCTCCTCGCGCGCCGGCGCGCGCTCCGCGGCGCGGACCCGGCGGTAGCGGCGGTCGGCGACGGTGGTCAGGCCGCCGATGGCCATCAGCAGCGCGCCCAGCCAGAGCCAGCGCACCATCGGCTTGTAATGGAGGCGGATGGCCCAGGCGCCACTGGTGCCCACCGGCTCTCCCATGGCGACGTAGAGATCGCGGA
Organism: Pseudohaliea sp.; assembly: GCF_054552115.1. Taxonomy (NCBI): domain Bacteria; kingdom Pseudomonadati; phylum Pseudomonadota; class Gammaproteobacteria; order Cellvibrionales; family Halieaceae; genus Pseudohaliea; species Pseudohaliea sp. The sequence continues at coordinate 44,274 of NZ_JBTOLW010000029.1, forward strand.
ACAGGCCGGCGTCGATGGCGGCCTCGGTCATCACCGAGCCGCTGGCGAGGTAGCGGCGCTTCTGTGCCGCCAGCCGGGCGACCGGGCGGCCGTCCCGGGTCACGGCGAAACGGGCCTCGTCGGCGAGGTAGTTGGGGCCCTCGACGCGGCCCAGCCCGGTGAAGGTGAAGCGGTAGCCGGCCAGGGTCTCGCTGTCACCCGGGGCCATCTTGAGATCGTGCTCGATGCTGTACTGGCTGACAGCAACGGCGCCGAGGACGCTCGCGGCGAAGCCGAGGTGGGCCAGCTGCATGCCCCAGTAGCTCGCCGGCAGCCGGCGCAAACCGCGACCGGCACTCGGCGCACTGCGCACCCGGTTGTAGAGATCCCGGGCAAGGCCGAGGACGAGCCAGGCCGCCAGGGTCACGGCGAGGGCGACCCAGAGGTTGTACCCCTCGCCGAACAGGGGCAGCAGGAAACCGCAGGCGACGGCGGCAAGGCCGGGCAGGAGCAGCTCTTTTTTCCAGCGCGCGGCGCTGTCCTGCTTCCAGCGCGAGAGCGGGCCGATGCCCATCACCGGCATGACGAGGGCCATGAGCGGCACGAAAACGGCATTGAAGTACGGCGGGCCCACGGAGTATTTGCCGAGCTCGAAGGCATCCATGACCAGCGGGAAAAGGGTGCCGAAGAGCACCGTGAGCGTGGACACGGTGAACACGAGGTTGTTGATCAGGAGCAGTGTTTCCCGCGACAGCCACGCGAAGCGTATGCGGCTGGTTACCGTGGGCGCGCGCATGGCGTAGAGGCCCAGGGAACCGCCGACCACGACGGCCAGGAAGGCCAGGATGAATAGCCCGCGCGCGGGATCCGTGGCGAAGGCGTGCACGGAGGTGAGCACGCCCGAGCGAACGAGGAAAGTGCCGAGCAGACTCAGGGAGAACGCGAAGATAGCCAGCAGCACGGTCCAGCTCTTGAACAGGCCGCGCTTCTCGGTCACGGCGAGCGAGTGCAGCAGCGCGGTGCCGGCCAGCCAGGGCATGAAGGACGCGTTTTCCACCGGATCCCAGAACCACCAGCCGCCCCAGCCCAGCTCGTAATAGGCCCACCAGCTGCCGAGCATGATGCCCGCGGACAGGAACGCCCAGGCGACGTTGGTCCAGGGCCGGGACCAGCGTGCCCAGGCCGCGTCGAGCCGCCCGCCGAGGAGCGCCGCGATGGCGAAGGCAAAGGCGACGCTGAAACCGACGTAGCCCATGTAGAGAAGCGGCGGGTGGATGATCAGGCCCGGGTCCTGCAGCAGCGGGTTGAGGTCGTTGCCGTCGCCAGGTGTGCTGGGCAGCAGCCGCTCGAAGGGGTTTGACGTGAACAGCGAGAACGAAAGGAAGCCGACGGCGATGAAGCCCATCACCGCAAGCACCCGCGCCAGGACCACGGTGGGCAGCTGCCGGCTGAACGCGGCCACGGCGGCCATCCAGCCTGCAAGGATCGTCACCCACAGCAGCAGCGACCCCTCGTGGTTGCCCCAGAGGGCCGAGAACTTGTAGACGGGCGGCAGCAGGCTGTTGCTGTTCGCCGCCACCACGCGCACGGAAAAGTCATCCTGCAGAAAGGCAGTGGCGAGGCAGCCGAAGGCGATGGCACAGAACACCAGAACCCCCACCGCCAGCGAGGGGGCGAGGGCCATGGCGCCCAGGTTGCGGCGCCAGGCGCCCCACAGCGGCACCACGGCGAGCGTGACCGCGAGGCACAGCGCGAGGATCAGGGCGAAGTGGCCGAGTTCTGGAATCAAAGCAGTTCTCCCTCCGCGCTGCGGCCGGCCTTCTCGAGCGCATCGGCGACCTCCGGCGGCATGTAGTTCTCGTCATGCTTGGCGAGCACCTCGCTGGCGACGAGCACGCCATCGGGGCCGAGCACGCCGGCGGCGACAGCGCCCTGCCCCTCGTCGAAAAGATCCGGAAGAATGCCCTCGTAGACCACGGGGACCGTGGCCTGGTAATCGGTCACGGCGAAACGCACGGCCAGGCTGTCGTCGCTGCGCTGGACGGAACCCTCGACCACCATGCCGCCGACGCGGATCGGCGTACCCTCGGGTGCGAGCCCGGCCGCCACCTCCGCGGGGGGATAGAACAGGTTGATGTTGCCGCGCAGCGCATAGACCGCGAGGCCGATGGCCAGTGAGGAAAACGCCACGACACAGAGGACGATGATCAGGCGCTGTTTACGAACCGGGTGCATGTGCTGCCTCCTCGGCACTGTGGTTGGCCTCCCGCCGCAGCTCGCCGCGCACTGCCCTCAGCAGGCGCCGGCGGCGGCGCCCGGGAGCGGTCAGCACGAGAACGAGGACAAGCAGCGTAATCGCATAGGCGGCCCAGACGTAGGGGCCGTGCCCGTCCATCGCCAGCAGTGCTTCGACGCTGTCGAAATACATCAGGCTTCCCCGCCGGCGAGCCGGCGTACCCAGCCCGTGCGCGCCTCCCGGGCGAGAATCTCGGCACGCATATTGCCCAGCAGCGCGCAGGTGAAGACCCCGTAGAAGGCCGCGATGGACAGCAGCAGCGGATAGAGCATGCTCGGATCGATGCTCGAGCCGCCGGTAAACTTGATCGATGCCGGCTGGTGAAGGCTGTACCACCAGTCCACCGACTTGTAGATGATCGGGATGTTCACCGTGCCCACGAGGCTGAGCACGGCGCAGGCGCGGCTGGCCGCCGCCTTGTTGTCATAGGCCTCGTAGAGGGCGATCACGCCCAGGTAGAGAAACAGCAGGATGAGCATCGAGGTGATGCGCGCATCCCACACCCACCAGGCACCCCAGGTGGGTTTGCCCCAGATAGACCCGGTGATCAGGGCGATGAAGGTGAGCGCGGCCCCCACCGGGGCCGTGGCCTTCATGGCGATATCGGCCATCTTCATTTTCCAGATGAGGCTGACGGCACCGGCGATGGCCATCACGTAGTAGCCCGCGAGGGCGACCACGGCAGCCGGCACGTGGATATAGATGATCCGGTAGCTGTTGCCCTGGCGGAAATCCGGCGCGGTGAACAGCAGCCCCCACGCGAGACCGCCGACCAGGGCCAGCAGGGACAGGGGCAGGAGCCAGCGCAGGAGGGTCCCCGCGATGCGATACAGCCAGGGCGGAGACCCGAGTTTATGGAAGAAGGACCACATGGCGGCGCGAATTATACAGCGGTGTACTCACCAACAACAAAGCAATTCGAGGCTGCCGCAGAGAGGCCGGTCAGGCATCGATGCTGATGCGCAACCCCGCCCCGATGGCGAAGGGCCCGAGGGCGGCGGCGAGGCTGAACAGCGCACCCAGGATCGCCAGGAACGGCCCGACGGGCAGCCCCGCGAGCGCGGCTTCCACGGCACCGGCGCCGAAAATCAGCACGGGCATGTAGAAGGGCAGCACGAGCAGCGCAATGAGCATGCCGCCGCGGCGCAGTCCGACGGTCAGTGCCGCGCCGATGCTGCCCACGAAGCTCAGCACCCCGCTGCCGAGAAGCAGGCTGGCGACCAGCGCCGGCAGCGCCGCCACGGGCAGGTTCAGCATCACTGCGAACAGGGGCGCGATGGCCGCCAGCAGTACGCCCGTGAGCAGCCAGTGCGCGAGCACATAGGCAAGCACCGAGAGGTAGAGCGGCTGCGGCGACAGGAGCAGCTGCTCCAGGCTGCCGTCTTCCAGGTCGGAACGGAAGAGGCCCTCGGCGCTGAGCAGGTTAGCCAGCAGCGCGATGATCCAGAGAATACCCGGGGCGAAGTCCGCGAGCCTGTCCGGCGCCGGGCCCAGGCCCAGGGGGAACAGCGCGACGACCATGGCGAAGAAAAGCAACGGGTTGAAGACGGCAACGGGCCGGCGCAGCGCCAGCGTCAACTGCCGCCGCAGCAGCCGGCCCGAGAAGGCCAGCGGACCCGGCGCGGCGCTCACGCAGCGATTTCCGCCCGCAGTACCACCGCGTCCACGCGGTAGCTGACGGCGAGGGGCTGGTGTGAGGTGAACAGCACGGCCCCGCCGCGCTCCGCGTGGCTGACGAAGAGCGCCTGCAGCGCGGCGACCCCGTCCCGGTCGATGGCGGTGAAGGGCTCGTCGAGTAGCCATAGCGGGCTCGTCGAGAGGTGCAGTCGGGCGAGGTTCACGCGCCGGTGCTGCCCCGCGGAGAGGCTGTGCGCCGGGACATCCTCGTAGCCATGGAGCCCCACGGCGGCCAGCGCCGCGTCGATGGCGTCGTCGGCGTGGCTGCCCTCCCCCGCCGGATGCCAGCGCAGGTTCTCCCGCGGGGTCAGCAGCCCCTTTACCGCAGGATGATGTCCGAGGAAGAGGAGCGGTGCCGACCGCATGACCCGTCCGTCGAAGCCGTGCCGGGACAGGCCGGCGAGGATACGCAGGAGGCTCGTCTTGCCCGCCCCGTTCGCCCCCTCCACCTGCACCAGCTGACCGGGCCGGACAGCCAGGGACAGGCCGCAGAAGAGGCGTCGGCCACCCCGCTCGAGGGTCAGCCCGCTCGCACTGAGAAGCGGCTCGTCACCAGCCACTTACAGGTTGACCGCGTGGATGCGCCGTTCGGCCCCGCCTTCCCCCGGCTGCTGCTCCAGCCCGGCGAAGTCGAAGAGCGCGCGGTCGGCCAGCTGGGACGGTGCGACGTTGGCGATACTGCGAAAAATGGTTTCCGTCCGACCCGGGTAGCGCTTCTCCCAGTCGGCGAGCATGGCCTTTACCTGGACCCGCTGGAGGTTTTCCTGCGAACCGCAGAGGTTGCAGGGAATGATCGGGAATTGCTTCACGTCGGCGTAGGCCGCAAGGTCCTTTTCCTTGCAGTACGCCAGCGGCCGGATGACCACGTGGCGGCCGTCGTCGCTGAGCAGTTTCGGCGGCATGGCCTTCAGCGTGCCGCCAAAGAACATGTTCAGGAAGAGCGTCTCGACGATATCGTCCCGGTGATGGCCGAGGGCGATGCGGGTTGCGCCGATGTCCTCCGCAAAGCCGTAGAGCGTACCCCGGCGCAGCCGGGAACAGAGCCCGCAGGTGGTCTTGCCCTTCGGGATCACGTCCCTGACGATACTGTAGGTGTCCTTTTCCACCACATGGTAGGGAACACCCAGCTCCTCGAGATAGGCCGGCAGCACGTGCTCCGGGAAGCCCGGCTGCTTCTGGTCGAGATTGACGGCGATGAGCTCAAAGTCGACCGGTGCGCTCTGCTTGAGGGACAGCAGGATGTCGAGCATGCCGTAGGAGTCCTTGCCGCCGGACAGGCATACCATGACGCGGTCACCCTCGCCGATCATGTTGTAGTCCACGATGGCGTTGGCGACGTTGCGCCGCAGGCGTTTCTGCAGCTTGTTGAACTCGGTTTTTTCCTTGCGGGACAGTTCGCGCACGGGAGGCGTCCGTCGGGTGTCGGCGGGGGCGCAATGCTAGCGCAGAGGCCGTCGCAGCGTCCACCGGCGGGGCCGCGGGCAACTTGTTTTTTCCCGGTGCTGCACGGACAATATCAGCCCCGCTGGACCTCTATCGCCACAATGCCAACGAAAGCCAACGAAGGAAGCCTCATGAAAGCACCCGTTCGTGTCACCGTGACCGGCGCGGCCGGCCAGATCGGCTACGCCCTGCTGTTCCGCATCGCCTCCGGCGCCATGCTCGGCGACGACCAGCCCGTGATCCTGCAGCTGCTGGACATCACCCCGGCCCTGGACGCCCTCGAGGGCGTGCGCATGGAACTCGATGACTGTGCCTTCCCGCTCCTCGCCGGTATCATCTGCACGGACGACCCGAACGTGGGCTTCAAGGACTGTGACTACGCCCTTCTCGTCGGCGCCCGCCCGCGCGGCCCCGGCATGGAGCGCAAGGACCTGCTCGAGGCAAACGCGGCGATTTTCTCCGAGCAGGGCAAGGCGCTGAACACGCACGCGAGCCGCGACGTGAAAGTGCTGGTTGTCGGCAACCCGGCGAACACCAACGCGCTTATTGCCCAGCGCAACGCACCGGACCTCGACCCGCGCAACTTCACGGCGATGATGCGCCTGGACCACAACCGCGCCAAGACGCAACTGGCCCAGAAGACCGGCAAGGCCGTGACCGACGTGCGCCACATGACCGTCTGGGGCAACCATTCCGCCACCCAGTACCCGGACCTCTTCAACACCGAGGTCGCCGGCACCCCCGCCATGGAGTTCGTCGACCAGGGCTGGTACGAAGAGACGTTCATACCGACGGTGCAACAGCGCGGCGCGGCCATCATCAAGGCGCGCGGCGCCTCCTCCGCCGCCTCGGCGGCGAACGCGGCCATCGACCACATGCGCGACTGGGCCCTCGGCACTGCCGGTAACGACTGGGTTTCCATGGGCGTCTACAGCGATGGCTCCTACGGCATCGCCAAGGGGCTGATCTACTCCTTTCCCTGTCGCTGCAAGGACGGGCAGTGGGAGATCGTTCAGGGACTCGACATCGGCGAATTCAGCCAGGGCCGCATGGCGGCAACGGAGCAGGAACTCACCGAGGAGCGGGACGCGGTCAAGCACCTGCTGCCCTGAGGCCGAGGCACGGCAGCGATGACCAGGAACCCGGCGCGCGCGCGCAGCTACCATCACGGTAACCTGCGCGCCGAACTGCTCGACACGGCCATCGCCGAGCTGGCCGAGGGTGGAGCCGACTCGCTCAGCCTCCGTGCCCTCGCCCGCCGCATCGGTGTTTCGCAGACCGCCCCCTACCGGCATTTCGCCGACAAGGAAGCGCTGCTCGCGGCCATGGCGGTGCGCGGCTATCGCGACCTCCTGGATACCCTGCGCCGGGCCGGCGAGGCCGCCGGCGCTGAGCCGCAGCAGCAGCTCGCTGCCTTCGCTCACGCCTATGTGACCTACGCCGCCGACCGGCCGGCACTGTTCAAGCTCATGTTCGGCCCGCTGCTGCAGCCACCGGAGAAGTTCCCGGCGCTGCGCGATATCAGCCGGGAAACCTTTTCCGTGGTGCAGCAGATCCTCCAGCGAGGCATCGAGCTGGGCCGCTTCCGCGGCAGCGACGATGTGCGCTACATGGCCAACGTCGCCTGGGCCAGCATCCACGGCATGGCCACCCTGCGCGTCGACGCCCCCGCCCTCTTTGAGCGCCACGTGGACCTCCACCGGCAGGTCGACCTCGCCGTCGACAGCTTCCTGAACGGGATCCTCGCGAAATAGTTCAGCGCGAAGGGGCGGCCCCGGCACTCGCGGCAGACCTTGACGGACCAAACAGCTGAAAAGACGCCGGTCGCGTAGGCCCGGGGCGCCTGCGGGAGGGCGCCCCCAGTCGCTCCCCGATACACGCTTTGTGGGCGCATGTCCCCAGACCCGCCCCTGCCGCCGCAGCCCTTACCTCAGCTCTGGAGGCAGGTGAGGCGGTAGGGGGGAGGCCGCGAGACTTCTCTCACAAAGCGTGTAACGGGGAGCGACTGAGAGAAGTCTCCCGGGCTCACCCCGGACTTCTGTGTTGGCCCGGCAGGGCTCACCGCGAAACCCCGGCGCGGGGGGGGGGGGGGGGGGGGGGGGGGGGGCCCGGCACCGCCCCCCGGGAGCCCCCCTCCCCCCCCCCCCCCCCCCCCCCCCCCCCCCCCCCGTATGCGCACGCCTGGTGGTCCCCCCCCCCCCCCCCCCCCCCCCCCCCCCCCCCCCCCCCCCCCCCCCCCCCCCCCCCCCCCCCCCCCCGCGCCGGGGTTTC